>UQEF01000059.1 GCA_900540045.1 uncultured Eubacteriales bacterium
AAGCAGCAGAAAACGGGAGGAGAAGTAATTGGGCGCGCCAATGAGCAGGCCAAAGAGGAGGTCGGCTCCGGTGAGCGACTGACGCCGGGCGATGCACACGGCCACGCAAAGCAGCAGGGCGGTGACGAAGGTGATGAGCAGAAAGGTGTCCTTGAGCGGAGCCTGTCCGAGCGCCTCGAAGACTTTGGCGGTAGCGTCCGTGCTGCCGCCGACCAGCAGCAGGAGCACCAGCCCGGTGCGGCTGGCTGCCTTCTGACTGCCGCGCTCCAGGTTGATCAGCAGGATCGCCAGAAAAGCCAGGAGCATGCCGGCCATTTGCACAGTGCCGGGACGCTCCCCAAAGATCAGCATGGCCATGGCGGTGGGCACGAGCACGCCCAGCTTCATGAAGGTGGCGGAGAGCACCACGCCGTTGCGGGCGATGTTCCATTGGAGCAGCAGAAAGCCGCCCAGATACATTGCGCCGCTGACCAGCCCAAGCCCGACGGTGAAGGCGACGCCCTCCTGCGGCAAGGGAACCGTTCCGGCGAAGGAGGCGGCCAGAACCGTACACATCAGGTAATTGCACGCAAGCATGCTCGCGCGGTTATGGATGCGCGTTTCGCTCAGCCGCATCAGCACGGACACCAGCATGCTGCTGAGAATTGCCAGAACCAGATAGATCATGGACGAAATTTCCGCCTCCTTCGGATGTCGGTGCGAAAGGATGGGAAAGGCGTTTTGAACCCCAGAAAAAAACGGCGTTCAGCCGCAGGGAGCGTCCTGGTGCCCGCCGCGCTTTTTGACTTTGCAGCCGGGGCTCAAGCCTGACGGGCGCCCCCGGACCTCCCCAGCTCCGCGTCCGCCGCCCGTTCTCAGGCGCCAACGGGAGCATAACGAAAGAAAATCCTCAGTCCCTTGCCTGAGAATTCTTCTGATAGCCGCAGCGGAATCCCTGCGCCCAAAACGGTGCGCTCAACCTGCGGGCCTGCCGGACGGCAGGCATTCGGTTTTTTCCTGCGCCGCCATGGCTTCCTGCATGCCGGATGGCGTCGCCGCCGGGAAGAGTATACCATAACCGGGCGTTGGGGACAACTCCCTGCAGCAGATCGGGGCAGCAAAGCGCGGGCGCGCAGGGCGGGAACCAACGCTGCGTCAGACCGAACACGGATTTGCCGGGCGGAGCGGGAGCAGTACGGGGAAGAGGAGGTATGGGGCGGACCTTGACCGCCCTCCTGCAGGCATGCGCCGCCCTCCTGCAGGCATGCGCCGGGAATTGTTGAAGGAAAATCATTTTCATGCTATAATTTTACACTATCCTTGACAATGCGGATGGCGGGCGTGCTCCTGCACGGAAGCGAAGGTTGCGAGATGATGCTTTGCATGATATGCGACGATCAGAAAAGCGAGCTTGAGACGGTACAAAAGCTCGTTGCGGGCTATGCGGAAGCGCATCCGGATTTGCTTCTTTCCGTTCGCTGCTTTTCCAGTCCGTTTGATATGCTGGACGAAATAGACAGAAGCGGCGCTCCGGATATTGCGCTGCTGGATATTTGCATGCCCGGTGTTCTTGGCACTGAGGTCGCGCGGGAAATCCAGCGCAAAAGACAAGATGTAACCGATATTGTTTTCCTGACCAACAGACCGGACTTTGCGGTAGAGGCCTTTGCTCTGCATGTAGACGACTATCTCACAAAGCCCTACACGAAAAAGAGACTGGTGGATACGCTTGACCGGGTGATGGAAAAAAGGCGCCGGCGTCTGTATATCCCCCTTCAATGCGGGAATGAAATTCATCGGATTGATTTATACTCCGTTACCTATGTGGAAGCCAGGGATCACATCCTGGAAATCCATTTGAAATCGGGAAACTGTCTTAAAACGCGCATGACGCTGACGGAACTGAAGAAACGGTTTCGGGGCGCCAGCGGCTTTGCGGCACTGGGTGCCTCGTATATCGTCAATCTGCGCTGCGTGCAAAGCCTGCTCCCGGCTGCGGTGGTAATGGCAGACGGAGAGACGGTCCCCGTGCCGAGACGGCTGCGCAGCGAGGTGAAACAGCAGTACTTTGATTTCTATACAAAGGAGGCAACCGGGCGGTGATTCATGATGCAGCGATGGTGGGACTGCTGGCTCTGACACACGTCTGCTGTCTTGCCGTCATGACCGAGCGGAAATATTCGCCTGGGAAAACCGTGGCGGCCTATGCGGCGTTTGCCGCATATTGTATCGGCTGGACGCTGATTGTTTCGGCGTGGATCGGCGCAGAGTCACCGTATGCGGCGCCTGCTATGTTCTCCGCCACCATCGTTGCCGGGTTTTTCGTTTTTGTCCTGACCTCGTCGGATGCGCTGTGCAAGAAGCTATTTTTGTTTATCAGCTATTCCAATCTGTTCTGTATCCTCCACTGCACGGCGGTCCTGATCGCCGATGCGCTGGTTCCCTCGCTGTCGGACATCGAAATGCAGTATGCAAGGAATATCACCAGAACGTTGCTGTATATTCCGGCTGTACTGACGTATCTGACGTTTTTCCGTCCCCGCATACGGACGGTCCCGGTAAAAAAGAGGCGGACCTGGTATTCCATTTCTCTGGTTTCCCTGCTGTTCCTGGCGGCTTTTGCCTCTTTTGTGGTGCTTTTCTATCCGCATGGCGGCCATAAAGATGAAAACATATTTTTGTTTGCCGTTGTTGTGCTGATTTATGGCTCGGTGCTATGGGTGATCTTCGAAACGGTTCAGTATATGAGCGATGAAAGCAGCATGGAGCTTATCGGCAAAAATATCGAATGCCTGCAAGGGCAGCTTGCGCTCGCCAGAGAGGGGGAAATGACCCTCAGAACCATCCGCCACGATTTCCGGCATCACAATCAAAATATCGTGGCGTTGCTGCAAAAGTGCGAAAGCAGAGAAGCCCTGCGCTATGTGGAGCAATATAACGAGAGCCTGGACAGGGCAAAGCCGAAGGTGGTTTGTCCACATGCCACGGTCAATGCCATCCTCAGCAGCTTTTCCATCAAAGCGCAGAAAGACGGCATTGCGGTTTCGGCGTCTGTGGATACGCAGCAGGATTCGCCCATTGCAGACATCGATTTTGTCGCCATTCTTTCCAATCTTCTGGAAAATGCTTTGAACGGCTGCAAGGAATGTGGCTCGCATGGGGAAATTCACGTGGATATCCACACGGTTTCGGACAAGACCGTGATCGTGTGCCGCAATCCCTGCAAGGCCGGTCTGGCGATTGAAAACGGGATGCTTCGGAAAAAAGGCACTGGGATTGACAGCGTTGTTCTTGCTGCCAGAAAATATGGAGGGAATATCCGCTATCAGCTGGAGGGGGAAACCCTGACCGTGTGCGTTATCCTGAGCGCTTAACCAATTGCGACGCAAAAACAACCAATGACGGCAAAGCCATCCGAAAAGGGTGGCTTTTTCGATATCATACATACTCGTTTGGGGCTGTGCCTGTACTGTCGGGATACAATGTTCAGGCCTCACGGCTGCAACGCGTTTCCAAAAACATACCATAAACGATTTTCAAAACACAGGCGAAGTTCGTTTTTGAGATGGTCGCGTTCCCACCCCAAATGGGTCGCCGCTTGAAAATCTGTTTCGGGTGAGACGTTTGCAGCGGAGGATGCGAGCGCTTCCCCATACAAACCAAGGTCAGGGCGCTGGCGTGCTTTTCTTGACCAGGGAAAAAAGATCATTTCGAGGAGGTTTTTTTCTTGATAGCAAGACCGTTCGTCGCTCTGATGGCCCCAGTGCTGGTGATTGCAATTCTGATATTCTGCGGTACAGGGAGCCGTGCGCTCGCAGAAGAGCTTGACATTGCCCAAGGAACCATCTATATCACGGAGACGGGCTATCAGCAGGGAACGTCGCAGACCCCATCTATTGGCCCCTACATCATCAGCGGTACGGGCAGCGAGTCCATTGTGATCCAGAGCGGAACGCAGGATATCACCATCTCCAACCTGCAAATCACAGCATCCGGCAAGCCTGCCATCCGGGTTGAGGCGGGCGCGACGCTTCGCCTGACGGTCGTGGGCGAAAACCGTCTCACCGGCGGCAGCGGCTTTGCCGGTATATGCGTAGCGCCCGCCTATGACTCCGATTGGAATTATGACACGGATGCCAGCGGAAAGTTGTATCTTTTCGGAGACGGCACGCTCAACGTTGAGGGCGGCGATGGAGACGCTGTAGGCGGCACCTACGGCGGAGGCGCAGGCATCGGCGGAAATGGCGAGGACCAGCACGGCGGCGACAGCGTCGATTTCGGACTGGTCTGCGTCACGGAGGGCTTCACCGGCATCCTCGACGCCTCCGGCGGCGCGGCCTCCGCTTATGTAGATGGCGAAAACGCCTTCGGCGGCGGGGCCGGCATCGGTTCCGGCGGCTTCAACATGGGCTACATCAACAATTATACGGATACCAGCCCCTACTACTGGGGCGAGGTTGTGGGCCGCATCGAACTGCACGGAGGAACCATCCGCGCCCACGCCGCCGGGAACGGCGCGGGCATTGGCGGCGGTGGCGGACAGGGCGAGGACACGGCCTCCTCTCAAATTTCCATTCTCATTTCCGGCGGCAGCATCATCGCGGAAGGCGGAACGCTGGGCGCGGGCATCGGCGGCGGAGCCATCTGCGACGGTGGCCGTATTCGGATTTCGAGCGGCTCTATCTCCGCAACGGCAGGACCGTCTGAAGACTCCATGGGCGCGGCCGGCATCGGTGGCGGCAACAACAGCTCCATCCAGGAAGTCAGCATAACCGGCGGAACGGTCATCGCCAGGGCGAGCGGCGGCGCGGCCGGCATCGGCGGCGGAACCAATACCTCCTACAGCCCTGTTCATTATGGGGATGTGGATGGACAGGTTAGTCCCGAGAGAAGCGGCAGCATCTCCATTTCGGGAGCGGGGACTTCCGTTGCGGCACACGGCGGCACCGGCCGGGGATACTCCGGAAGTTATGGCGGCGCCGGCATCGGTTCGGGTTATCCGGTCGCAAATCAAAATCGAAGCGTTGCCTTCAAAATTTCCATTACAAACGGCGCTTCCGTACGCGCCTACGGCGGCTATCATTCGCAGGCCATCGGCTATGGCTACCGGCCGACGGATTATACCGGCTATGGCATTACGCTGGAGCTGGATGACAGCATCTTCTTATGGGCGCAGAATGTGGACTACTATCAGCCCGCGCTGGTGGCGGTCACGAACTACGATGACGCCCCCATCAGCTATTCCAGCACCAGCCGTTATCTGACGGCTTATACGGACGTAGATAAAAATGCCTCAGCTCCCGCCAGCCATCAGGCGCCCGGCTACCTGGGCAAACCGTCCGCCGGAGTCGATGAGACGCTTGACTGGAAATTCGATTCCACGGCAAACAACGTCAGGGTCGGCCCCGTGACCGTGATCGACCAGGTGTTCGGCCTCAACGGCAACTGGGCAACCCTGTGTGAGCTCAAACCGGTCGTCATTTCTCTTGCGGATATTATCATCTATGTGGGTGGCGCAGGTTATGAGAGCGTGGTCACCGATTTGGGCGGCAATGTGGTCAATACGGCCAGCGACGGTCTGCCCGAGCCCGGTTTCATCATAGAGCTGCCTCTGGATGTTGACCAGGCCCTCAAGACGGCGACCGGTGCGCCGCTGGATGAGCCGCTTGATCTTTCGGCCTACCTCAGCTTTGCCTATTCCGATGCCGCGGGCATGACAAGGACGTGGTCACTGGAACGCTACGACGCAAAAGAAGGAAACAGCAGCATGGCCGATGGACGGTACATTTACCGCATCGTACCGGCGAAGGGGCAGGATCCAATCCGGCTTGCATTCACCGATGAGGAGGGGCACAGGAGCAACAGCGACGACTTTGAAATCGAACTGGAGGATCTCTATCAGATTTACGACATGACCATCTACGCAGGAGCGCTGAATGCTGATTTCTTCAGAGCGGTCATCACCTTCCCCGACAAGCGTATACGCGAGATGAAGGTTGGCGTCCAATCGGCGAAACTGACCATCCGCGGTGTGACGCTTGATGAAGATCCCACGACGATCCTCCGCACGGAAGCGCCCACAGAGCCTGTGGACAATTTTACCGCGCAGGTTGAGCCGGATACGCTGTTCTACATCAACAAGAGCCCTCTGGAGGTAGAAAACTACAACGCGGTAAAGCTGCTGGCGGATGAGATTGTGAGCGAGGCGCAGGCGCCGCTGCACCAGAATGCGCTCGAGGCGTTTTCCTCCCGAATCACGCAGGAGTATCAGGTGGAATTCCGTTACCTTGACCTGGTGGACACCAGCAACGGAAACGTCTGGGTTACCGCCAGCAACCCTGTGGACATCTATTGGCCCTATCCGGAGGGAACGGACCAGAATACGGACTTTTTCATCGTTCACTACTATGGGCTTGACCGAAATGACGATGATGCGCTGCCGGATGGCGATTACACCATGCTCCTGCACGCTGCCGATGAAAGGACCCTTGCAAATACGCCATATGGGATTCACATAAGGGTAAATGAGTTTTCTCCCTTTGCGTTATTCTGGAAGAATGAAAACGGCCCGGTGAACCCTGTCGATCCCGGGGATAACGTGGACATTTCCAGCCAACCGCCCAAAACCGGCGATGCGGCGGACCTGGCGTTCTGGATCGTGCTTGCACTCGGCTCCCTGATCGGGATGCTCCTGCTGCTTTTCAAGGCCCACGGAAGAAGAGGATGGTAGGGGACCCTGCGATGGAAATGGGGGACAAAACTGCAGCCTCTGTGGGATGCGATCGCATTTTTCAGCCAGCTGCGCACTTCGGGGAGCGTGGCTGACTCATACGGCCCCATTGCAGGAGACTTGAGCAGCCTCAATCATCGGAGACGGGCTTTTTCGACACCCTACGTCCGGCCCTTTGTGCCGTCCGGCCAGTTCCCATTTTTCTTCCGGCTTGCCCCAGTCAAGACCGGATTGTGCTTGCCCGGTAAATCTCCCCCTTCGTTTGACTTCTTCCCCCCTGGAATGCCGGCAACCTGTGTTGCACACGCCTGCAGCCTGCGCGGCCCAGGCGCGACCCTCTGCCTTTACAAACCCTTCCGCCTCCTATATAATAAAAAATAAGCATCCTTTGGGGAAAGGCGGGGACGGTATGGGGGTCACGGTCAATGAAATCGCCAAAATCTGCGGCGTTTCCCGCACAACGGTGCTGCGCGCGCTCAACAATCAGTCCCGCGTGAGCGACAGGACGCGCCGCCGGGTGCTGGAGGTGGCAAAGGAGCTTGGCTACCGGCCTAACCTGCTGGCCCGCAGCCTCAACACCGGCCGCACGATGACGCTGGGCATCGTGGCTATCAACATGGATAACCTGATCTTTGTCCAGACCCTGAGTGCGATTAATACGGAGGCACAGCGCAAGGGGTACTCGCTCAACATCGCCCTGCATGGACAGAGCAGCGAGGCCGAGATGCAGCGCATCCACGACTTCACCGACCGCCGCATGGAGGGCATTTTGCTTAGCCCCATCAGCAAGGGGCCGGAGTTTGAGCAGTTTCTGCTCTCCCTGGGCACCCCGGTGGTGTGCATCGGCAATTATGTCTCCGAGCAAATCTCCACGGTCATGATCGACGAGGAGCTCGCCGCGCGCGAGGCGGTGCGGCTTATCGCCTCCAAGGGTTATCGGCGCATCGTGTTCGTCTGTCCACCGCTGGCCTACGAAAGCCAGCAGAACATCTACTCCCACATCCAGCGCAAGCACGGCCTGGAGGTCGAACTGGCGCTGCATCCGGAGATTTCGTACCAGATCATCGCGGCGGATGACTATGTTCAGCAGCTCTCGCCTGTCCTCAAGACCCTAGGCGACGTGCGTACAGCCATCCTCTGTTCGGGGGATATCTACGCCCTCAACATCATGCGCTACTTCAAGGCCCACAAGATCAAAACTCCGCGCGACGTGGGCATCATGGGTTTTGACAACATCAGCATCCTGGAATACATCGTCCCGCGCCTGACCACCGTCTCCACCAATGTCGAAAACGTGGCCGTGGTCGCCGTCAACGAGCTCATCTCCCAGATCGAGGGCGACCAGACCGTGGCAAAGAAAATCGTTCTTCCGCACAAAATTCTCGATATGGAAACCCTGTAAAAAAGCGGCCGCTCCCCGGAAAGGGGAGCGGCCCAGAACGTTGAATAACCCCTGATTTTGGAGAAAGCCGCGTTTCTTGCGCCCTTCGGACGCTCGCGAAAATGCTGCGGCATAAGGCTTTGGGGCTCTGCCCTAAACCCCGGCAGGCGCAAAGGGAAGCGTCAGCCCTGAGGGCTGTTGCGCCAGGAGTAAAGTGACCCGCAGGCGCGAGCAAATCAAGGGCCGCGCGCGGCCAGCGCGCACAGCGCCGGTATTTGCCAGGAGAGGAAAGCGGCGCAGACCAGGCGGAAAAGGTCGCCGGGGGCGAGCTTTTTCGGTACGCTAAAGGACGCATCCCGTTCCCGACAGACAGCATGCGTCCTTGAATGCGTTTTTTTGAGGCCTGCTTCAAAATGGGCGGAAGGATTCCCGGCATGAAAGCGCCTGTCCTCCGCCGTGATGCCTGTCAGACTCCCCGTATACCGCATCCCGATCCGGGGGCAAAGCTTTGGCCCGCGGTATGCAGGGGCCGGCCCCGTCAGTCAAGAGAAAGGTTGTTTTCGTAGGAGAAGCAGGGACGGTCATCCTGCCAGGTGACCTTCATGAGATAGCAGTGGCGGTTTGGATCGTAGAGCGGATCGCCGGTGATCTCGTCGTACTGGCGGGCGTGGTAGGCCATGAGGGTGTTGCCCGCGTCGTCAAGGAAGAAGGAGTTGTGTCCCGGACCGTAGAGGCCTTTATCCGCATCGGTGCACAGCACGGGCTGGCGCGCCTTGCGCCAGGCGTTGGGATCAAGCAGGTCCGCCCCGGCGGAAGCGCACAGCAGCCCGATGCAGTAGCACGCGCCCGTGGCGCTGGCCGAAAAGCTGATGTAGACATGGTCTTTGCCCGGAAGGAAGAAGGGGCCCTCGTTCACCCAGAAGTCCTCCCGCTCCCAGTCGTAGGAGGGGGTGGAGAGCAGCACCTGCGGCGTCTTGAAGGAGAGCGGGGAGTCCATCTCCGCGATGTAGAGGTTGGAGATCTTCTTGCCGAGGTTAACCTTCTCGGCCCACACACCGTAGCGCCGACCGCCATGCTCAAAGACGGTCAGGTCGAGGGAGAAGTCGTTGAAGCTGAAATCGTCCGCCCGCCGGGGCATGCCCTCTTCGCGCCAGGCATCCGTGAGCGGGTCGGTCCCCTCGCAGCGCAGCACGTAGGGGCGGATGTTCCACACATCGTCGATGTCGCCGGCGGCAAAGTAGAGGTACCACGCTCCGTCCAGCCAGTGCAGCTCCGGCGCCCAGACATGGCAGCTCATCGGCCCCCGCGCGTGGCGCTCCCACACGGTCGTCTCCGGAGCGGTGCGCAGGCCCGCAAGCGTGTTCGAGTGGCGCAGAACCACCCGGTCATACTGCGGAACGGAGGCGGTGAAGTAGTAGCTGCCGTCGGTGTGGTGCAGAATATAGGGATCGGCCCGCTGCTCGATGAAGGGGCGGTTGAAGGCCGTGTGGCGGATTTGATCGCTTCGCATAAAAAACCCTCCCGATATGATTTGGCGTATACGTGTACGCAACTGATGGCGACATTATAGCATTTTCAGGGCCCGGCGTCAATCGCTCCGCAGGGGAGGCGGATGCTTCAATTTCCTGGTATTCGTCCGACTATTCTGGAAAACCAGTCTAAAATTTTTTGTGATTCTATTGACAAATCCAACGAGAACAGGTATGCTGTTAATCAAGAGGTTACACGTGTACGCAAATGGAACGCTGTGACCACTCAACAATTTAGAGGAGGCAGCACACATGAAAAGGATTCTTTGTCTGGTACTGGTTGCCATCATGAGCATCGCGGGCGTCGCGGGCGCTGCGGCCGAGGAGAGCAACTCCATTACCATTCAGTTCTGGAACAGCTTCACCGGCGCCGACGGCGACCTGCTGGTGGAGCTGGTGGACCGCTTCAACGCGGAAAACAAGTGGGGCATCACCATCGAGATGGACATCTCCTCCGGGTTCACCGAGCAGCTCAGCTCCGCGCTGGCCGCCAACGAGGGCCCGGCGCTGGTGCTGTTTTCCACGGCGTTCCGCTTCCAGTACGCCGACTACCTTAAGGACTTGAGCGACATCTTTGAAAAGACCGAACTTGACCGCAACGACTTCATCCCCTCCTATCTGGACTACTGCTCCGAGGGCGACGCTCTGTACCTGGTGCCCTTCCAGATCGTGGGCTATTACCTGATGTGGAACAAGGACCTCTTCACCGAGGCCGGCCTCGACCCTGAAACCCCGCCCCAGAGCTGGGATGAATGGCTCGAATATGCCAAGGCCCTCACCAACGAGGACAAGAACGTCTACGGCTCCGGCATTTCCTACAACTACGCCTACCAGATCGCCCACATCATCCAGCGCTTCGGCGGCCTGGCCGTCACGAGCGAGGACGGTGCCTGGAAGGCCAACTTCGCCGGCAACGAGGGATACGCCGCATTCCTCAACATGTACAAGGAAATGATTACTGCCGGCTACAATCCCATCGACGCTGATACCGATCCCACCTTCACCGCGGGCCAGCTGGGCATGACCGTCACCGGCCCCTGGACCACCGGCGCTCTGGACAGCAACGGCATCAACTACGGCATTGCCCTGGTGCCCGAAGGCATGGCCGGCCCCATGAACTCCGTGGAGGTCATCGGCTTCGCCATCACCAACGTCGTCTCCGAGGAGGAGCAGCTCGCCGCCTACCGCTTAATCGAGTGGTGGAACACCGAGGACGCCGACGGAAACTCCCCCGCGCTGACCTGGTCGCTGGAAAACGGCTTCCCCAGCTACGCCTTCAGCGTGCAGGAGAAGGAAGCCTACAAGAGCAACGAAAAGCTCGTCGTGACCTCCTCCGCCGACCCCTCCCTGCCCTCCGACTTCATTGTGGATTCCAGCTTCGCCGGGACCAACGAGATTCTCAACGACGTCATCCTGCCGCTGATGTCCTCCATCACCTTTGAGGATATCTCCGTGGAGGACGCGCTGAACAACGCGCAGGCCGCCGCCGACGAGATCGTGGCCCGCTACAACTGATTTCCTCCCCCGAAACAGCTTTCTGCGGGCGGCATCTGCCGCCCGCAATGAAATGTGAGGGAGTGAGGCCACATGCCGTGGTACAAGCGCGCATACCAGTACCTAAACCGACCCGGGCGCTGCGCGTATATCTTTCTGGCGCCGTCGCTGATCCTGCTGTTTCTGTTCAACCTGCTGCCGCTGGTGATGGCGTTTGTGCTGAGTCTGTTTGACGCCAATCTTACCCTGTCGCAGATGACCTTCGTGCGCCTTGGCAACTTTGCCGAGGCGTTCGCGGACTCGCGGTTTCTCAATAGCCTGCGCGTGACCGCGGTGCTGACGGTGGTGGAGCTGCCGGTGCAGGTATTCGGCGCAATGATCGTCGCCGCGCTGGTTTCCCGCAACACCCTGCGAAACAAGCTGTTCCGCTCGGTCTACTTCCTGCCGGTGATCTGCTCGGCCACGGCCATCGGCGTCATGTGGAAGATGATCCTGCATTCCAACATCGGCCTGATCACCTACCTTTTGCGCACGATGGGCCTGGGCAAGATCAACTTCCTCAACACCCCCGATCTGACCATCTTCGTGGTGGCCTTCATCTCCATCTGGCGCAGCTTCGGCATCTCTGTCATCATCTACGTGACCGCCATCCAGCAGACCGACACCGCCATGTACGAGGCCGCCGAGCTGGACGGCGCAGGGCGGGTAAGGCAGTTCGTGAGCATCACGATGCCCTCCATCCGGCCCACCTTCTGGTACATCCTGCTCACCCGCTTTGCCGGGTCCCTGCAGATCTTCGACATCATTTACACCACCACCAACGGCGGGCCCAACTTCACCACCGAATCCACCGTCAGCTACATCTATTCCCGCGCCTTCACCTCCGGCGCACGCATGGGCTATGCCTGCGCCATGTCGGTGCTGCTGTTTGCCGTCATCATGCTGGCGACGGTGGTGCTCTACCGCAGGATGAACAAGGAGGATGCGTGATGGAAAGACGAAAATGCACCCCTGCGCAGGCCCTCGCCGCCATTCCGGTGTGGGTGCTGCTAGCTGTGCTGGCGCTTGTGGTGATCGTGCCCATCTCGTGGATTCTGCTGGGCACTTTCAAGCCCGAAAAGGAGATCATCTCCTATCCACCCACCTTCTGGCCCGAAACCTTTACGCTGGAAAACTTCCTGATCGTGGGCAAACGCATCAAGATCTGGCGCTACATGCTCAATTCCTTCATCTACGCCTTCGGAACCACAGCCTTCGCCGCCTTTGTCAACAGCCTGGCGGGCTACGTCTACGCCCGCTATGAATTCCGCGGCAAGAACGTGTGCTTCCTGCTCACGCTGGCCACAATGATGATTCCCTTTCAGGTCATCATGGTGCCGCTGTTCCTGATCGTGCACAAGATGGGCATGTACAATACCTACTGGGGCCTGATCGTCCCCCGCATCGCCGTGGCGGTGTCCATCTTCATGATGCGCGCGGCCTTCACTGGCCTGCCCAAGGAGCTGGAGGATGCCGCCCGCATCGATGGCGTATCGGAGTTCGGCATCTTCGGACGCATCATGCTGCCACAGGTCAAGCCGGCGGTGATCTGCCTGATCATCCTCAGCTTTAACGGCTCCTGGAATGACCTGCTCTGGCCCATGCTGGTGGCGAGCAACACCAACATGCGCACCCTGGCCAACGGCCTGGCCCTGTTCGTGGGCGAGTACACGTCCCAGTACGGCGCGGCCTTTGCCGGGACGCTGATCTCGCTGGTGCCGATGCTTTTGATGTATCTTTTCGGCCAGAAGTACTTTGTGCAGGGCATGGCCAGCTCCGGCCTGAAATAAACCGAATGAGGTGAACCCACATGACCCAAGGAATGCTGGCAGTCAACCCCATCTTCACGCGCGGGGAGGTCAGCGCGAGAATCTTCGGCTCCTTTGCCGAGCACATGGGCAGGGTGATCTACTCCGGCATCTACGAGCCCGGCCACCCCGCCGCCGACGAGACGGGCTGCCGTAGCGACGTGCTCCAGGCCGTGCGCGACATGGGCGTGACGCTGATGCGCTACCCGGGCGGCAACTTCGTATCCAACTACCGCTGGGAAAACGGCGTTGGTCCCGTCGGGGAGCGTCCACGCCAGGTGGACCTGGCCTGGCGGTCCATCGAGACCAACGAGTTTGGTACCAACGAGTTCATGCGCTGGGCGGCGCAGGCTGGCATGGAGCCCATGCTCACGGTCAACCTGGGCACGCGCGGCCTCACGGAAGCACTGGAATACCTTGAATACGTCAATTTTCCCGGTGGCACGCCTCTGAGCGACCTGCGGCGCGCCCACGGCGTGCGTGAGCCCTACGGCGTGAAGCTGTGGTGCCTGGGCAATGAGATGGACGGTAGCTGGCAGATTGGCCACAAGGACATGGAATCCTACGCGCGCCTGGCCGCGGAAACCGGCAAAGCCATGAAGATCCTGGACCCCAGCATCGAACTGATCGCCTGCGGCAGCGCCAAGTCCGACATGCCCACCTTTCCCCGCTGGGACCTGTGCGTGCTGGAACACGTCTACGGCATCGCGGATTATCTGTCTCTGCACCAGTACTACGGCGGGCAGCAACAGGGCACGGCGGCATTTCTGGCGCAGTCGGAGGACTTTGAAAGCTACATCGCCACCATCCGCTCGGCCATCGCCGTGATCCGCGCGCTGAGGCGGTCCGACAAGGCCATGTATATCAGCGTGGACGAGTGGGGCGTATGGGCCGAGCCACCCGAAAGCGTGACCCAGGAGGTAGACCAGCAGCCCTGGCAGGTCGCTCCGGCCATCAGCGAGCAGATCTACACCCTGGAGGATGCGTTGCTCTTCGCTTCGATGCTGATGACCATGGTGCGCAACGCCGACATTGTCAAAATCGGCTGTCAGTCGCTCATCACCAACATCAGTTCCTGCATCATGACCCGGCGCGGCGGAGAAATGTGGAAGCAGACCACCTACTATCCCTTCCAGATGCTGGCCCGCCATGCGCGGGGCACGGTGCTGGAGGTATCCGGCACCCATGCGTGCTACGCTGTTCCTGCCAGCCCGCAGGTGCCCACGCTGGATGTGCTGGCCGTGTGGAACCGCGCGGAAGGTGAGGTGGCGGTGTTCTGCGTCAACCGCTTGGACAACGCCCCTGCCGAGCTGTCGCTCCAGCTGCAGGGCTTCGCGCCCACGGAGGTTGCGGAGTTCACAACCTTGACCGGTAGCGCCAAGCAGACCAACGAGGCCGACCACAGCGCCGTCATCCCGCGCGAAAGCGACGCCGCCTGCCTGCGCGGCGGCGTGCTGACGGCCTCGCTACCACCTCTGTCGTTCAGCATGATTCGGGTAAACGTGTGAACGAGGATTTGGACTTCCTTTGGAGGGCCCGCAGGCCCTCCAAAGGAAATTCGTATCGCCCGGCTTTGCAGGGCGGGTGGGGAGCTTGCACCCGCAAACACAGCAGCCCCTTTGCAGCGTTGGACTGTATCCGATAAAACGGACAACGAAAAAAGAGACCTCCTGTTGTAGAATGGTGTGCTCCCGATTTTGCGTACAGCTTTCCCGCACAGGCCAGCCTTGACAAATGTAGCCTTTACGCATGCATTCCCGATATCCCTCACGGTTAGTGGTGGCATAACTCAGGACCTTGTCTTGCGGGCATGGGATACAGTCGTAGTATTCGTCGTACACATACGCATATCAGGGCAGGTTTCCTTTCCTGGTCATTGGCCGCTTGTAGGGGAGCGATGGGATTCTTTCACTGTCAAAGATTTGTTCCAAATCCATGGCCTTTTGTAGCCTGCATCCGCTGTAACTGCCTGAACTTCCGGATAATGTGCGGTCAGACGTTCAAATGCCGTATCGAATGCAATACTGTCGTGAACGTTACTGAGGGTTATCTCCGTCTCCAATATATAGCTGCGTCTGTCACATGCGGTATGCGCCTCGTAAGCAAAGCATTTCCTGTGCTTGCCCTTGTGGAACACCCAGATTTCCGGGTCGGTGGTGGATTCAGCCACCATTTTTTGCCTCCCTGGAGCAGAAGACAGGTCATCGTCGTCCTCCTTCTTCAGCGGTTTCTTTCCATGCGCTGCGCGATCCGCTTCGATTTCCTCATCCAGCGGCTCCTGATAGCGTTTCACCGCCACCGGTATGGCCTTTTTCAGGTTCGCATTTGCTTTGATAGGTGTTCCATCCACAAACACAACTTCCGGCGACAGATATCTCGCATGGGCGACTTCTTTCAGTATCCAACGGAACACGCCTTCGATCCCTGCTGCTGTGAATCGATGCCGGAATGCGCAGCTGATGGTTGCAACGTGCGGCAGATGCTGCGACATGATCTACCCCGGAAACCATCGATACGCCACTTTCACTTCCGCATCCCGTATGGTCTGCCGCAGGGAGCGGATGCCAGACAAGTGCTGGATGAGCACCGGTTTAAACAGAACCACCGGATCACAGCTGGGGCGTCCGTTATCCTCGCAGTATAAGTCTTCTACCAATTCGTAGTTCCGCCCAAAATCATTGCTGCGTCGATCTTCCGCAGTAAATGTTCCCTGGGTACCAGCATGTCTACACACAGCATCTCTATGGCTTGCCGCTGCTCCGCTTCTTTCCTTAGCATCTTCTTCACCTGTCTTTACTATATCAAAAAAAGGCCGCTCTTGGCGACCTTTTTGACAGTCTGAAGCGCCCATGCCAGAATCCTTTTTCCAGTCATGGGCGCTTTTCCTGCGGTCGTAGCGCTTTTTGCTTTCCACTTTTCTCTGCACCGGGGGAAAGGGCCAGGTTTCGCGGCCCTGGGCATCCAGCGCCCGGCGGGCCTTCTTGCCCAGCTTTTCCCTTGGAATGAATCGAGCCATGGGGGTCACAACCTTTCGGCATTCAATGGAAAAAACCCTCGAACCTTGCGATTCGAGGGCTTCTCTGGTGGTCGCAACAGGACTCGAACCTGTGACCCCATCGATGTGAACGATGTGCTCTACCAACTGAGCCATGCGACCATGTCTTGACGACAGAATTCACTATACCATAATTCTCTGAACTTGTCAACGGCATGGAGACGAAAATTTTTATTTTGTGATAGGATGTCAATGCGACCCACGAAACCGTTTGACAGATACTTGACAAAAACACAGATTCGGCGTATACAAAAAAGGAGGACGTCCGAATCGGACAAAGGAGGATCAACGATGCAGAAAAAAGGAAGAACATTTGTGGCACTGGTTCTGACATGCTGCCTGGCGCTTGGCGTTTCCATGGCGCAAGCGGAAACGCTCAGCGGCACCGCACAGGGTTTTGGCGGCGAAGTCAAAGTAACGGTCACCATGGAAGATGGTGTAATTACGGATTGCGTCATTGAGGGCGATCAGGAGACGGCGGGCATCGGAAGCCAGGCGATTGAGCAGATGCCCGAGAAGATTGTGGCGGCCAATGGCGTGGATGTCGACGGCGTTGCCGGCGCGACCATCACCAGCGAAGCGGTTTTGACCGCCCTCTCCAATGCCCTGAATGGCGAAGCGGCGAGCCAGGAGGGCTTTACGCCCGGGACCTATACGGTGGAGACCTATGGCCTGAATGCGCCCATGACCGTGGTGGTAACCGTGGACGAGTCCTCCATTACGAACATTGAGGTCCCTGTACAAGGCGAAACCATCGGTCTGGGCGATGAAGCGATCGCCATTCTGATTCCGGAAATTCTGGAGACGCAGAGCACGAATGTGGATGCGGTGACCGCCGCAACCTACACCAGCAACGTCCTGTTGCGGGCTGTGAATGAAGCGCTGACCATGGCGGGCGGAAATGCCTCCATGCTTGCCAACAACGGCCTGGAGGAGGACACCACCGTTCCGGAAGATACGCAGACGCAGCTGGTCGTGATCGGCGGCGGCGCGGCGGGCATGACGACCGCCCTGCATGCCGCGGAGCTGGGCGTGGACGTTATCCTGCTGGAAAAAATGGACCTGCTCGGCGGCACCAGCGTGATGGCCGGCGTCGGTACGCAGGCGGGCTCCAGCAAGCTGCAGCTGGCCAAGGAAGATCCCTACACGGCGGATGAGTTCTTTGAGTATATCAAGGGGCTGGGTGTTGGCGTGGAGGAGAAGATCAGCACGATTGCGCCGGTCAGCGAAGACTATGCCCATACCCTGGCTTACGAATCCGGCGCGATGATGGACTGGCTGAGCGAAGGGCTTGGCTTGCCCATGCAGGCGACGGCAGAGCACAGCAATGCGCATTCCCTGACCTCCACAGAGAACGGACTGTTTGGCGAGCAGCTGGTTCGCGCGCTGAAGAAAAAGCTGGAAGAGAACAATGTGGATGTGCGCACCGCAAACCGCGCTACGGAAATCCTGATGGAGGACGGCAAATTGGCGGGCGTCAAGGTGGAGACAGCCAACGGCGAATACACCATTTCCAGCCCCTATGTCGCCATTTGCACCGGCGGCTATGGCGGCGGAGAAGAAGCGCTTGAGAAGTTCGCTCCCTCCCGCCTGGGCTATGTGTGCACGGCGGCCAAGTCCAGCACCGGCGACGGCCTGCTGATGGCTGAAGCGGTTGGCGCGCAGATTGTCAACGCGGAATCGATCACCTATCGCACCATTGCTGCCGGCGTGGACAATGTGGGCGGCGCAATCGGCCTGCACAATGCTCCCAGCGCGGGCGCCATTATCGTCAACAAGGAAGGCAAGCGCTTTGCCAGCGAAATTGGCGATGACGAGGCGCTGGTCCTGGGCATCCAGGCGCAAACCGGCGGTGTAGGCTATGTCATCATGGATCAGGCGGCGATGGATGCCCGCTATGACGTGTCCGGCCTGTATATTCCCGGCACCTATGAAAACCTCTTTACCAAGGCGGATACGCTGGAAGAACTGGCGGAAAAGATGGGAATCGATGCCCAGCAGCTGGTTGCAACCGTGGAGGAATATAATGCCTCTGTCGAAAAGGGCGTGGACGAGGCTTTCGGCCGCGAGAAAGCGCTGAGCAAGCTTGAGACGGCGCCTTTCTACGCTGCCAGCGGCAAGCCTTCCAATCATATTTGCGCGGGCGGCATCCTCACCGATGGCAAGGCGCAGGTTCTGGACGCGGACAACAATCCCATCGAGGGGCTCTATGCCGCGGGCGAAACCGTCAATCTGGCCTATCATCCGCTTTGCAGCGCCCTTACCTTTGGCCGTGTAACGGCTGAGCAGGTAGCGCAGCGCCTCGCGGAATAATTCAAAAGGCCGGCAAGGGGAAACTTGCCTTCAAAAAGCCATATTTCATCAGGGGCTGCTTCCTTCCGGAAGCAGCCCCTCAGACCGTTGACAAACCCAAGTCAACGGTCATTTTTCATAAGGAAAAACGAAC
>UQEF01000060.1 GCA_900540045.1 uncultured Eubacteriales bacterium
AAAACGGCGGCATGATGGAAGCGGCGCTGTTGATTCAAAGCCATCTCTACGGCGGGGAAAACGAGCAGAGCATGGTAACGTTTGCGTTTGCCGCTCCGCAATGAGCAAGGGAGGAAAACAGCCATGAAGCATTGGAAACACACGGTAGCCATCCTGCTGGCCCTTTGTCTGATCGGGGCTGGTACGGCGCTTGCGCAGGACGAATGGCAGCTGTGCCGCCCGGAGGAAGTGGACGTATCCGGCGTGCAGGAAATCAATGGGCGGCTGGTGGGCGAGATTGCTCTGCCGGAGAGCGCAGGGAATATCCGCCTGATGGTGGATTGCCCCGTTCCAGAGCCTTTTACGGCGCAGCAGCAGGCCGTACTGACGGTACGCTATCAGGAGGTGACAAAGGGCGATATATCCGCGGCCATCGAGGCGGCCGGGCAGAGCGTGAAGGGCGGAAAGCTGGAGCAGTACTACAATGACGATCCGCTGAACCGGCACGTTTCCTTCAGCCGGGACGGCGAGGATTGCAACTTTAGCGTGTATGAGCGGTTTGCGCGAGACCTGGCCGGGCATCCCAATCAGCGGGAAATGGAGGCGTCGGTTGCGCTTGCGCGGGAGCTGATGGAACGGCTGGGCGCAGGAATCAGCGAGGACTTCCTCTACGCAAGGCGAAATACCGTCCCGGAGAAGCTGGCCGGCACTTTCAGCCTGACCAGCAACAGCTGTGCGCCGGAGCTTTACAGCCTGATTGAGAAGGAACATGCGCTCAACTGCGGCGCGGATGACAAAACGCTCGTCCATGGCTGCTATGAGCTGCTGGGGCTGCCCGTGATGGATCAGTATTATTGGGAGGACGGCGGCGACCGCTACGGCGCAAAGTCAGGCTTTGGATGCGTGGTGCGCGACGACGGCACGTTGGCCGCCCTGGCGGTGGAAGGCATGCCCGTGGTGGAGGAGGTGGAGCCAGTTGGCCTGCCGCAGCGCACCTGGCAGGAGACGCTTCAGCTCTGGGCCGCAAACGCTTTCTGGCCCATGAGCACTTTGGACGAGGCCGTGGAGAAAAATACGCTGTATGGCGACATCGTCCATTATCCCAGCTATGAGGTGCTGACGGACCTGCGCCCCTGCTGGGTGGGGCGCGAGGCGTACCGCCTGGAGCCGGGCTGGTGCTATCGCACGGAAACCCGCGTGGTCAGCGACGACAGCCTGGACGGCATCGGCTTTGGCTACTGCGCCGTAAGCGATATGCAGCGCGTGCATTAAACAACAGAAATAACGGCCCGGCGCTCCCTCTCTGAAAGCGCCGGGCCGTCTGTTTTTTGATATCAGCCCTTCTGATGGATATACTCGTCGATGGCCTGCGCGGCGTTCTTGCCCGCGCCCATGGCCAGAATCACGGTGGCAGCGCCGGTCACGGCGTCGCCGCCCGCATACACTCCTTCGCGCGTGGTCAGGCCGCTTTCGCCCCGCACGATGAGGCAACCGCGGCGATCAGCCTCCAGCCCCGGCGTGGTGGAGCGGATGAGCGGGTTGGGGCTGGTGCCGATGGACATGATCATCGTGTCCACGTCCAGCACAAAGTCGCTTCCCTCCTGGACGATGGGACGGCGGCGGCCGCTTTCATCCGGTTCGCCCAGAGTCATGCGCACGCAGCGCATGCCGCATACGTTGCCGTTTTCATCGCCCAGCACCTCCACGGGATTGCACAGGGTGTGGAAGATGATGCCCTCCTCCTGCGCGTGCTCGACCTCCTCGCGGCGGGCGGGCATCTCCTCCAGTCCGCGGCGGTAGACGATGAACACTTCCTCCGCGCCCAGACGCTTGGCGCAGCGCGCCGCGTCCATAGCTACGTTGCCGCCGCCCACCACTGCCACGCGGCGGGAATGCTTGATGGGCGTGGAACTTTCCGGCAGGTAGGCTTTCATCAGGTTGATGCGGGTCAGGTATTCATTGGCCGAATACACGCCCTTAAGGCTTTCGCCGGGGATGCCCATGAAGCGGGGCAGGCCCGCGCCGCTGCCGATGAAGAGCGCCTCGTAGCCCATCTCGAACAGCTCGTCAACGGTCAGCGTCTTGCCAACGACGGTGTTGCATTCGATCTCTACGCCCAGCGCGCGCAGGCCGTCGATTTCCTCCTGCACGATCTGCTTGGGCAGACGAAATTCGGGGATGCCGTAGCTCAGCACGCCGCCCGGCAGGTGCAGCGCCTCAAAAATGGTCACGGCATAGCCCATCTTGGCCAGATCGCCCGCGCAGGTAAGCCCGCTGGGGCCAGCGCCGATCACGGCAACCTTATGCCCATTGGGCGCGGGCTTTGCCGCAGGGGCGCTTTTTTGAGCGCGATGCCAGTCCGCTACAAAGCGCTCCAGACGGCCGATGCCCACCGGCTCGCCCTTGATGCCGCGGACGCACTTTCCTTCGCATTGGGTTTCCTGCGGGCACACACGACCGCATACTGCCGGCAGCGACGTGGAGCGGGAAAGCACCTCGTATGCCCCTTCGAAATCCTCATGGGCCACCCGCTCGATAAACGCGGGAATGTCAATGCGCACGGGGCAGGCGGCTACGCAGGGCTTGTTTTTACAGTTCAGGCACCGTTTGGCTTCACCCACGGCCATCTCACGGGTATAGCCCAGGGCCACTTCACTGAAGTTTTTGTTGCGCACATCCGGCGCCTGAGAAGGCATTGGCGTTTTTTTCGGGCTCATATCAGGCATTGGACTCGGCCTCCTTTTGGAACAGGCGGCAAGCCTCCTCACGGGTATGCTGCTCAAAATCGCGGTACATGGCGCCACGGGCCATGGCCTCGTCAAAGTCCACAAGATGGCCGTCAAAATCCGGGCCATCCACACAGGCGAACTTGGTTTCCCCGCCCACGGTCAGCCGGCAGCCGCCGCACATGCCGGTTCCGTCGATCATGATGGGATTCATGCTGACAACGGTTTTAATACCGTACTTCTCCGTCAACTTACAGACGAATTTCATCATGATCAGAGGACCGATCGCGATTACCTGATCATATTGGTTGCCGGCCTGAATGAGCTTTTCCAGCGCGTTGGTCACCAGACCCTTTTCGCCGTAGCTGCCGTCGTCGGTCATCAGGCACAGCTCCTCGCTCACGCCCCGGAATTCATTCTCAAGAATCACCAGGTCACGGCTGCGGAAGCCTACCACGCTGTGTACCGTGCAGCCCAGGTCATGCAGCTTCTTGGCCACGGGATAAGCGATGGCGCACCCCACGCCGCCGCCCACGATGCAAACCTTTTTGAGCCCCTCCGTGCGCGTGGGGGTGCCCAGCGGTCCCACCAGGTCATGCAGACAGTCGCCTGCGTTCAGGGTGTTCAGCTCCATGGTGCCGGCACCCACGATCTGGTAGATCACGGTGACGGTACCCGCCTCGCGGTCATAGTCGGCCACGGTAAGGGGAATGCGCTCGCTTTGTTCCTTGGCGCGCAGGATGACAAATTGCCCCGGCTCGGCCTTGCGGGCGATGCGTGGCGCCGAGACGGCAATGCGCACGACCGTTGGATTCAGCGCCTCTTTGGACAAAATTTCATACATACCGGTCATTCCCTTTCTACTGCGATGCATTCGATTTCCACCAGCCCGCCCTTGGGCAGGGCCGCTACCTGCACGCAGCTGCGCGCGGGAGGCTCGGAGGCAAAAAAGCGCTCATATACCGCGTTGACAGCGGCGAAGTCTCCAAGATCTACGACAAAGACAGTGGTCTTCACGATGTCGGCATAGCCGAGGCCGGCTTTCTCCAAAATGGCGCCCAGGTTGCGCATGGCCTGCTCTGTCTGTGCTTCAACGCCATGAGCCAGTTCGCCGGTTGCGGGATTGATGCCCAACTGGCCGGAGGTAAACAGAAACCGTCCGCCCTGAACGGCCTGCGAATAGGGCCCGATGGCAGCCGGGGCGGAGGAGGTATGGATGACGGTTTTACTCATGAATCAAAATGCTCCTTTCCCTGTGCTTACATTAAATTGATTGTATCATTCCTGAGGCCGGATGTAAAGCGGAAAAAGCACCGACATCCGTCTGCAAAAACCGTCGTATATCAACAATCGGAAAAGCCGCTTACCAAGAACAGGATCACCGGGGAAAACCGGTGATCCTGTTCTTGGATAAAAGAATCGTGATTTTTTTCAAACGCCTGGGCCATTCTGTCAGCGGGCGATGGCCTCCTGGGCATAGCGCACGGCCTGCTTCAAGGCGTTGGACGTAATCGTAGCGCCGCTTACGGCATCCACGCCGTCCAGATCGTCCTGCCCCGCGATCAGCGCGTTGATATAGTCCGAATCATCCGCCGTCAGAACGCCGCCTACACCGTCGGTTTCCTGGGCGTCGCGCACGGAAATAGCCGTAATCCTGTCATTGGCGTCAAAGGTGACGTTGGTTTCAATTTCGCCGCCAAAGCCATGGGTTGCCACCTCGCAAACCGTGGTTCCATCCTCGTTTTCTGTGGTGGTAACAACGCCCTCAAACAGCTCGCCGTGAATGGCCAGATATACCATGCGCTGGAGGTCTCCGCCGAAGGTGATGGTAGCGCCGGCGATGGCGTCGCGGTCCTGAATCGGAGTGCTGGCCTGATTGACGGTGCGGAACATTTCGTACACGTCCTCCAGGGCCATGTGGTTGGCCAGAATGTAGTCGGTGATGGCTTCCATCTGCTCGCCGTAGCTGCGGGCGCCATTGTAGCCCGCAAAGGAGACACGGTTGGAGCCCTCGACAAACGCGCCGTCCTCATACAGGCCATGCAGGGCCAGCAGGTCTTTTACGGGCGTTTCGGGCGTCAGGTCCACGCCGGCTTCACGCGCCAGATACCCATAGGCGATGCAGGCCTTTTCCACGATCACCACATTGTCTGGCTGAGCCAGATCGCTGAAGGTGAGACCGCTGAAAAGGGTATCTTCCGTCAGGGTGTCGCACGAAGCGGTCAGCATATACTGCGCATAGTACGCATCGCCGTCCGAATAAGCGGGATCATAGCCGTAGGCACTCAGGGTGACAAGGCGGTACCCGTCTTCCGTTTTTTCCACCGTGGCATCGGAAATGTTCATCAGATAGCCCATGATGTCCTTCCTGGAATACGCATCCTCGCTTCCTTTGTTGCGGATGATATCAAAAGTTGAGCTTGGCGATGATGCTATCCGTGGGTTCCTCCCTCGAAAATGAAGGTGTCGTTTTTGGGCTGGCCGGAAGACGTGGTTCCTGCCATTTCATACTCTGCGGAAAACGTCTCAGCCTTTCCTTCTTCCGCGAAGGCGGCGGAACACACCATCAGGATCATAACCAACAGTACCGAACAAAGCTTTTTCATGCAGATATCCTCCTTGCATTTCGCTCTTTACATATAAAATTCTTTCATGGCGTGTGAAACGGGTGTAGTTAGACCGGCTTGCAGCCGGCCGTCACGGCGAACGTCAGATGGGAGAGGTCCTCCGCATTCGGATGTCGCAGAGCCCGATCAAAGTTTACAAGCATTTTTCTCGGATCGAGCATCCGGAGAGAGGACGGGGCGGAGCACTTTTTTCGTACCGCTTCCGCACCGCCATAGGCATGCGGCCCTGGCACATGAACGACCCGATCACGGACAGTTCCTCGGGCAGCACGCCGGCGTTGCCATAGTACGGGCTCTCCTGACGGACGGACAGCTTGAAATCAAAGGGCTGGTCCGGCACCTGCAGGCGGACCGCCTTCACCGCTTCCACGGCAAATCGGATACGGTTTTCAATGGAACCGCCGTATTCATTGGTGCGGTGATTGAATACCGGGGAAGCGAAGCTGCCCAACATCCTGTCTCCGTGGATCTGAACCATATCAAATCCCGCCTTGCGCGCCTGGATGGCCGCGCGGCCGAAATGGCTCGTGATCTGCCTGATTTTTCGGGCGGACAGGCCGCAGACATAAGGGCTGACTTTCTGGTTTAGCAGGGGGCGAAGGTCCTGCATGCTGATCTTTTGGTCAGCACGTCCGGCACATATTTCAGCATCGCCTTGACATTGGAATCGCTCTGGTGAAGCCGGGCACAGGCCAGGCAGTTTTCTAGATGGAGAATATCGGTAAGCTCGCGGTACGCAGCGAAGCCCTTGGCGGTGAACAGGCTCTGCCCAAAGCTGAACCGGGCAACCGTAACATCGCCCAAAATCACCATAGCACATCCACCCGCGGCGATTTGACGGGCTTTTTCGCAATAGTCCTCCTGTTTGAGTCCCATTGTGGTGAGGCGAAGATAATCCGGTTCCTCAGGCGAATCCCGCCATACTCAATAGGACTGGCAATGGTTTCATACATGCGGGGTTTCATCCTCTTTCCATATGATTTTACACAGCAGGGTCAGCAGAGTGTCGCGTTCCTCTTCGGTCAGGGCGCACAGCTTCTGTTTGTCCCAGTCATAAAACAGCTGATGGCTGACCCGGAATGCCTCCTCGCCCTGCTCCGTCAGCTTGAGTTGATAGGAGCGTCCTGTTTTTTCCTGGGTGATCAGCCCATCGTCGACCAATTTGGTAATACACCGCTGAGAATAGCCCCAGTCCACCCGCGGCGTCTTGGTCAATTCGGACGGACTACAGCCAGGATGCTTGCCAACATAGATGACGAAGAATACCAGACCATTTTTTACGCCAAAGGGTGCGACCGGGCTCCCGCATAAGCGTAAAACTCCTTATACAGCAGGGAAAGACAGTAAGCGAAGGTTTGGAACATCATGTCCTTCCTTTCTTGTCTTGACATGGTCAAGTATATATTTTAAGAAACTTTTCCCTTGTGGTGGCATAAGCAGGCGAATGGTTTCGCTATCAGCCGAAGTATGCTAATCTATAGCGCCTGACCAAGCCGGTCAAAGAACTCCGGCAGTCAAAACCAAAGGCCGCCCGCCCTGTTCGAGGGGCGAGCGGCCTTTGCCATGGCAAAGCACGGATGCAGGCGGCGGGATGCGCAGCAACAGCCGTGTTCATGGCAGAATGCGCAAAATGGAGAGCGAATCGGAGTTGCCTTAGACAATTCCACGGAAGCAGAAAGTGAAGAAACGCCGGCGGGATATATCGATGAGGTATTCCTCATGGGTGCGCGCGCCCCAGCTGTCATCCCCGCCAACCCCCATCTGCTGCATGGCGCAGCGCACCACCGTGTAGTGAACCGGCGGAAGCTCGTAAGCGTGTGCAGCGTTTTCCAACTCATGCGGAGTATAGGGCAGCGCAGAAAAGGTCATATCCCCGTCCGCCTGGAAGCGCAAGCCCCGGCCGCGATCGTCCATGACTTCCGCCCAGCGCACGCCGGTGCGCGCGCCGCACTCCTGCGGTACGAGATAACGGGCCAGATTGTCCTGCGCCGTTGTTTCAAAAATTCCCAGCCGTGCCCCCCGACAACGGTCGCTGTAGTTTTCTTCCGGACCAAGACCATAGTAGCGCATCCGATGATAATCCGCGTTCAGCTTCATCATTACGCCGAATTCCGGCATGTCTCCCAGGCCGGATACGGGGTCGTAGCTCAGGGCAATGCGCACGGTTCCACAGGGGTATACCGTATAGCGCAAGGAGCACTGCGCGGCGGGGACTGTAGCCAGCGCGTAAGTATAGTCGATGGACACAGAACCATCCCCGTTTTCCCTGGGCACGGGATGCGCATTTTTCCTGGCCAGCTGGGGCATGCCCTTGACAGAGGCGTACAGCGAGGCGATTTTCCATTGCGCGTACCGTTGGGGCATGCCGTTGCCGCGGTCGTTATCGGTGGGAGCACGCCAGAAGTTGGGACATGGAATGGATTTGAGCATCTCCTTACCGCCATACACATAGGAGACCAGCCCTCCGGAGAGGTCGCTGAACAAAACGCGGAAACCGTTGCCTTCCACCCCGGTGTTGAAATCGCCGCGGATGACGCGGAGCGGCCGGCAAACCGGAGTTGCCGCGCTTCCCTTCACCTTGTAAATCCCCTGAGCAAAGGCAACCTCGTGTCCGCTGGAAGCCCAGGGCGTATCCTCCTTGAGACGGAAGGACAGGGTGACGGCATATTCTCCGGGTTCTGTCTGTTTTTTGAAGGGCAGATGGCAGCTTTGACTCTTCATCGGGGGGACGTTGATGTGCAGCGCTGCCGTGTCGATCACAACGCCGTCCCGCGCAAGCGTCGCCACACAGGCAAAGGCCGAGGTCGGGGTGAAGAGACTTCGGTTGGTGATGACGGCCCGTGTTGCGCTCACGCGGGCTACGATGCTTTGATAGTTGTACTTGATCTCCTGCATCTTGGGGCTTTCGGTTCCGTCCCCGTAAACGATGCCGTTGCCCGAAAAGTTGTAATCGCACGGGCGGTCGTCAAAGTCGCCTCCATAGCCATAGGCCGCCTGACCGTAGCGGTCCTTGTGGAGAAGGCTTTGATCGATGAAATCCCACACAAATCCGCCCTGATAAAGGGGCTCCTCGTAGGCATATTCGGTGTATTTGTGCATGGCGCCGTTGGAATTGCCCATTGCATGCGAATATTCGCACAGAATAAACGGCCGGTCGCGGTGTTTGGCCAGATAGGCGCGGATTTCCGAAACGGGCGCATACATCCGGCTGACCATATCGCTGGTTTCAGGATAGCGGGGGTCATTGAAAATGCCCTCGTAATGCACGAGGCGGGTGGGATCGAGCGCACGCAGATGGCGGCTCAGCTCGTAGATGACCCTGCCGCCGAAGGCCTCGTTTCCACAGCTCCAGAACAGCACGCAGGGATGGTTCTTGTCTCGCTCATAGAGGGAATCCACGCGGTCCGTCAGCCGGGGCAGGTATTCCATGCGGTCCCCCGGAAGGGCGTAGGACACGGGATGCATGCCCCTGGTGATCGTTTCCCACACGCCATGCGTTTCCAGGTTGGTTTCGTCCATCACGTACAGGCCCAGTTCATCGCACAGGGCGTAGAGGGCGCGCTGGTTGGGATAGTGGCTGGTACGGACGGCGTTGATGTTATTGCGCTTCATGGTGAGCAGGTCGCGGCGGATGGTATCCCGCCGTACGGCACGGCCTGTTTCGGCACAGAAATCGTGCCGGTTCACTCCCTTTAAGACGATGCGTTGGCCATTGAGGCACATCACGCCGTTTTTCATTTCAAAACGGCGAAAGCCCACGCGCTCACGGACCACCTCTACCACGCTGCCGTCCGCCTCGCATACGGTCATGAGAAGGTCGTACAGCCGGGGAGATTCGCTGCTCCAAAGCTGCGGCTGGTGGACGGCAAGCTCGAAGTGTTGCGTTTCGCCACCGCCCTTCGCCGTCGCGAGTACGGTTTTCCCATCCATCAGCGCCGCGTGCAGGGTTGCGCCTTCCGCTCCCTGACCCAGCAGGAGCGACGTATCCAGCACCAGGGTTGCGTCGGTATACGCATCGTCCAGCAGCGTTTGAATCCGGATGTCCCACACATGCGCCTTGGGAATGCAAACCAGGGAAACGCTGCGGAACAGGCCGGAGAAACGGAAAAAATCCTGATCCTCCAGCCAGCTGCCGATGTTCCAGCGATACACACGGCAGGCCAGTTTGTTTTCGCCCTCAGCCAAATAGGGTGTCAGTTCAAACTCGGCGGGAGAGAAGGAATCCGCCGCAAAGCCCACATAATGGCCATTCAGCCATACGGCCACGCAGCTTTCCGCCCCCTCAAAGCGCACCAGCACACGCTGGCCGCGCATGGCTTCGGGCAGGAAAAAATACCGGACGTAGCAGGCCACCGGGTTATGCTCCTGCGGCACGTCGCCGAGGGGCACGTCCTCTACGCCATCCCAGGGGTACTGCACGTTGACATACTGGGGCGCGCCGTAGCCCTCCAACTGAATGTGCGCGGGCACGGGAATATCCGCCCACGGATGGCAGTCATAGTCGCTGCCTTCAAAGCCGGGAATGATCTGATTCTCGTTGCGGGCGCAAAAGAACTTCCACAGACCGTCCAGCGGACAATACAGGCTGCTCTCTCCACGCAGCAGCTCTTCCATCCGGGCGTAGACGATATGGTCGGAGTGCGCGGCAAGCCGGTTTTCCGCAAAGTAGGCAGGGTCCTTCAAACGACGGTACTCAAAGCTCATGGCATTTCCCGCGCGATGGGCGCGGCCTCCCTTCTGGTAATGGATGACCTTTGTTTCTCTGGGAAGCGAAAAAAGCCGTCTGAAAACCAGCCAGCTTTTTGAAAAGAAATGACAGCTGCCTGCCGAGGCGCGCCGTGATTGGCGCCGCTGTGGATGAAACATGACCAGCCGGTTGGGCTGGCGAGCCCGGATTCCTCCGTAGCAGAGATGCCGTATGAGCATTATTGTGCCAGATGTGGAGGGGCTTGTCAAGGAAAACGCTTGTCCGGGAGATGTACAGACAGGAATTGGGGTTTATGTCCTCCATGCCGCCCGGGCGAGCATGCACGCTCCCCGCACAGCATCGCCAGGCCCCAGCACCACCTTAAGTCCGGGATAGTCAAGCGCCAACCGATCTATCAGACGGCTGCGAAGCCAGGCATTGTGTTCCATCACCCCGCCCGCCAGGGCCGCACAGGGAGGAGAAAGCGGCATCTGCCGCATGACCGATCCCAACAGCTGCACCAGCTCGTTGATGGCCGCGCGGGCTATATCCGCCGCAAGCGGGTCATCCTGCGCACGATCGAGCACCAGACCCGCCGCGGTCGCGATCACCGCCTTTTCAAAATGGTGGTGCAGCAGCGCCACGAAATCCTCCGGGCAGGAAAGCGAAAAATGCTTCACCAAATCCGGCAGCAGCGACGTTTCCAGATCGCGCCCCTCGCGGGAACGCATGGCACGCCGGATGGCCTGCCACGCGATCCACAGCGCGCTTCCTTCGTCGCCCAGCATGTAGCCCAGCCCCCCGGCGCGCGCGGTATGGCCCTCCCCATCGCGCGCCAGCGCCAGCGAACCCGTTCCCGCGATCAGGCAGTAGCCTTCCGTGGCTTCCAGCGCGCCTACCAGCAGCGTTTCGCCGTCGTTGCACAGGTACATGCTGCACTGGGGAAGCAGCCGGCGGAAAAAGGCGGAAAAGGCTTCCTTTTCGGCCGGACGGCTCAGCCCTGCTGAGCCCAGGCAGCCGGCTTTCAGCCTTTCCAGGGAAACGCCGGAGGAGCGGAGAAGCTGCTCGATGTTTCGCATGGCCTCGTCACGGCCCACGCTGTACATGTTGGTGGAACCGCCGGTAAACCGGCCGATTTCCCGTCCGTCCTCCAAATGAAACAGGCACAGCCGTGAGCGCGTGCCGCCGCCGTCGATTCCAAAGCCGATCTCACACATGGATGTCACTGCTCCGCCATTTCATTGAGCCACCGCTCGCAGACCATCAGCATGCGGGGCAGATGGAAAAAGCCCTTCCACTTGCCGCCCTTGAGGCCAAAGACCGGACGGCCCTCACGGTCCAGGTAGCCGTACCACTCGCCGTATTCGTGATCGGAAAAATGCTCGAAGGAATAGTTGTGCAGGCGCTTGAACCAGTCCAGATGCTCCTGCCGTCCGGTCAGCTTGTGCGCCAGCAAAAAGGCGTTGATGGCCTCGGCATGTACCCACCACAGCTTCATCTGGGATTCCAGTTTGTCCGTGGGATAGCCCATGTAGTCCTGATAGTAGAACAGCCCGCCATATTCCTTGTCCCAGCCGCGTTCTACGACCCAGAGCATAATCTCCGCCACATCATCCACCATGTCGCGACGGCCCATGTCGTTTGCCACGTCCATGATAAACCACAGGTTTTCCAGCGCGTGCCCGGGATTGAGCAGACGGCCCTCCATCACGTCAAACAGGTGCCCGCCGTCCGGCAGCACACGTTCAAACACGCACTTGCGCTCACGGTCCACATGGCGGCGGAAGAACAGGTCCAGATTCTCCTCCACGATGGGGTTAAGCTCGGCGTCGGGGACAAAGCCGCGCAGCTCACGCGCCATCATCATCTGGATCATGGGCATCGCCATCGCGCACAGGTTGCGCGCCCCCGCTACGGCCTTGGTCCATATTCCCTTGGGATGATCCTTGCGCTGCTGGATGCGGCGGTAAATCTCAAGCGCCTCGGTATGCGCCTGTTCGTCGCCTGTGACGCGCGAATACTCGGCCAGCGCCGTGCACATAAAGCAGTCGGAAAAGATGTTATAGGGATGGATCAGCGCATTGCCTTTCCGGTCCATGGCAAAGTAGAAGTCGCCGTTTTCGGCCCGGCCATGCGCGCGCATGAACGCAACGCCCAGGCTGGCGGCGTCCACCCATTCCGGCCGGGTACCGTATACGGAGCACAGCTTGGAAAACATCCAGATTTCACGGCCCTGCATCCAGGCGTATTTGTCGGTATCAAACACCGTGCCGTCGCGCTCCAGCAGCGTCAGGTAGCCGCCGTATTCGCGGTCCAGCGAATGACCGAGCCAGAAGGGCACCACATAGTCAAACAGCTCTTTCAGGTAGATTTCATGATAGGCCTTGATCTCCGCGGTTTCCATTTGAAAAACGCCTCCTGTATAGACGTATAGACGGGCCCGGCGCAGGACGGTGCCTGACGCCGGGCGCCGGTTGGCTGATTTCAGCCGCTTTATTTGATGGCACCGGCCGTCATGCCCTTGATGAAATACTTGGACATGAACAGGTACAACAGCAGCATGGGTACGATAGCGATGGACAGGCCCGTAAAGAGCAGGTCCCACTTGGTCGAGTGCTGGCCAATGAAGCTGGACAGGCCCACGGGCAGGGTCTTGAACTTGTCGGACTGGATAAAGACCAGCGGGAAAAAGAAGTCGTTCCAGATCGGTACGGCATTATAAATGGTCACCAGCGCGATGGAGGGCGCCGTGATGGGCATGACGATCTGGCTGTAGATGCGCAGATCGCTGCACCCGTCGATACGCGCGGCCTGCTCGAGTTCCCCCGGAATGGTCCGCATGAAGCCGGAAAGGATGAACACGGTGGAGGGCAGGCCCATGGCGATGAACACCAGAATCACCGAAAGCGGGTTGTCCATCAGGCCCAGGTTTTTCACAATCTGAAACAGCGGGATGACGGCCGCTTTCAGCGGCAGCATGATACCGCTCAAGAACAGCATGTACAGCAGCGTGTTTCCCCGGAATTTATAGCGGGCGATACCATAGGCGGCCATGGAGCCGAACAGCACCACAAAGACCATCGCACCGCCGGTAAAGAGCAGGCTGTTGAGAAAATAACGGCCAAAGCCCTTGTCAACCCAGATGGTGACGTAGTTCTCAAAGGAGAAGGATTCAGGCAGGGAAAAGGGACTTAGCATGATATCCCGGGTGGATTTGAAGGAGGACATCACCATGTTGAACAGAGGGTAGATAATCAGGAGCACATAGGTCAGCATCACCAGCTGAAGCAGGATGATAAACACCTTTTTCCCTGGGCTTGCATTGCGGTAGCGCATGCCGGTGTTCACAGTTCCACCTCCTTGGACTTGGTAAAGAGGATGGAGCACAGCGAAATGCCGAAGGTCATCAGGTAGATGACCACGGCGATGGCGGAGCCGATGCCGATTTCCGGCGCGCCGGAATCCACCGATCCAAAGGCCGTGCGGTAAAACAGCGTTCCGATGGTGTCGGTGGCGTAGTTGGGCGGTCCATCCAGTCCGGCCATGGTATAGACCTGCTCAAATACGTTCAGGCTGCCAATAATCGTCAGTACCGAAATGATCGTGATGGAAGGAACGATCAGCGGCAGAACAATTTTATAAAACATCTGCCATTCGTTTACGCCATCCAGATAGGCCGCTTCGGTACACTCGGCAGGCACGTTGTCGATGGCGCTCATAAACACCAGCGTGGGAAAACCGACCCAGCGCCAGATGTTGACTGCAATGATCGTATACGTCGCAATGGACCCGTCTCCCAGCCAGGCGCGGGTCAGGTCCTGACGGCCCATAAGGGACAGCAGGCTGTTGACCATTCCCTTGGGCTTGAGGTACAGTCCCCAGAGAAAGCCCACCGCAATGATGGAAAACAGTACGGGAATAAAGAAGATGCGGCGGTATGCGCCGTGCCCGGCGATGCCGCGGCTGAGCACATAGCCAAAAAGAATGCCCAGGGTGTTTTGCACCAGCATGGTGACAACAAACCATTTCACGTTGTTACCCAGAGCATTTGTAAAGCGTTCCTGATAGGGATAGCCGCTAAACAGCTTCTGAAAGTTTTCCAGCCCGATAAACTCGCCCCGGATGAGCTGGTTCCAGCTGAAAAAACTGTTGAACAGCGACATGAACAGGGGCAGCAGAATAAAAATAAAAACGATGGCAGCGCCGGGCAAAACGAAGAAGGTGATCCAGGCGGCCTTCTTCCAGTTTCGGGCCTTGGTCATGGCGATACCTCCTGGCGGCGGGTATTAGTGATAGAAAAGGTGAACGGGAGAAGCCGCACGGACGGCTTCTCCCGCTGCATGGCAAAAAGTTACTTCTGGAAGGGCTCGTAATAGGAGGCGATGCCGTCCTGCACGATCTGGCAGGTTTCCTCGGCGGAGGCCTTGTCAACCATCAAATCCTGTGCGGCAGACTGGAACAGGGACGAGCCGGTGGGCTGCTCATAGCGGAAACCGACCAGGAAGATATAGGGGGTAGAATTCTTCTGCAGATCCAGCACCTTGGCGATAAAGGGGTTGGCGGACACGTCCACACCCGGAATAGCCGAGACCATGGCCAACTCGCTCACGATGCGCTCGCCGAATTCGGGGGTGGCCAGGTACTTGATGAAGCGCAGCGCGGCATCCTGCTTTTTGGTGCTGGCAGAGATGGAGAAGTTCATGTCGGCATAGACCGACACATAGGCGGGATCCTCCGTCGTCAGGCCCGGAACGGCGAACACGTCGTATTCCAGATCGGGGTTCTCGGCGCTGAAGTAGCCGGCCTCGTAGGAGCCGCCCACAAAATGCGCGCTGATCTCGTTGATGAAGTTGGCCTGCATGTCGGTGTAGGCCACGCCTTCAAACATATCGGGCATATAGGGGGCCAGGTCCTTGATCTTCTGCACGGAATCCACAAAGACGGGGTCCGTGAACGTGGTTTCGCCGGTGATAACTTTGTTGTAGAAATCGTCGCCGCCGTAGAAGGAGGGGCCTACGCCGCCGAAGAGGAATTCGCAGCACCAGCCCTCTTTTGTACCGTTGGCCAGGGCCTCATAACCGGCAGCCTTGCAGGCTTCCAGATTGGCGAGGAACTCGTCCCACGTCGTGGGGACGCTCAGGCCCAGTTCTTCGTAGATCTTGGTATTGTAGAAGCACAGCATGGTCTGACTCACGGCAGGCACGCCATAGATCTTTCCGTCGGTGATGGAGGTGGCGCCGCCGCGGGCGGATTCTGAGAAATTCTCAAGCTCGGGCATCAGCTCGTCCAGCGCCAGCATATAGCCGGAGTCGGCAAAGGTTTGCAGCCCGCCGTAAGCGCGGCTCATGAACACGTCGGGCGCGCCGTCGCCGGCGGCCAGCGCGGCGGAAAGGATGGTGTTGTACTCGGTGTTCTTGATGGCGTTCTGAACCACTTTGATGTCAGGGTTGGCGGCTTCGAAGTCCGCGATTACGGCGTCATAGAATGCCGTGTCTTCGGGACGCCAGGTCCAGAAGGAAATTTCGGTCACTTCCTCAGCCAGTGTGGGGATCGCCAACATGCTCATCAGCAGGCACAGGGTAATACAAATGCCAAGAAACTTTTTCATGTTGAGGGTCTCTCCTTTCGATTTTTATGGTCGTCTTGGTTCTTGTTTATGGTTATGCTGGCTCTTAGTCACAGCATATCAAACCTTCACGGGTTCGTCAATAGAATTTCTTGTTTTTTTAAAAATATTTTCTTATAAGTTTTTGGCTGCAGTTGCCATAAAACAAATATTATATTATATATCAACAAATAATTATATTAAAACAAGTGAATAATTCATATTATTAAAGAAAATAAAAACATAGAATCATGATTTTTTTGAAAAAAGATTGAATGCATTACGATTTTCATGTATACTTTTCGCAGCACACCAGCGTCTGAAACAGCTCATGATACTAAGGAGGTATGTGAGATGGGGGATTGCATCGTAAGGCTCAATCAGCTGATCGATCAGCTCTCACCGGCGGAGGCACGGGTGGCACGCTATTTGCTGGATCATTGCCAGGAGGCCATCGGCCAACCCATCGAAAAGGTGTCGGAAGCTTGCCAGACCAGCAAAACCACGGTTGTTAGGCTGTGCAAGCAGCTTGGATTCAAAGGCTATAAGGCGCTGTCGATTGCGCTGTCGATGGAATTGGCCAGCGGCGGCGAGAACCGGATTTCCTATCAGGACATCAATCCAGGCGATAATATTCATACCATCATAGAACGAGTGAGCCAGCACACGCAGGCCGCCATTGCGGATACCGTCCGAGTACTGCGGGAAGAGGATGTCTTGCGCGCGGTGGATGCTTTGGACAAGGCGAAACGGGTCGATTTTTATGGGGCGGGCACCTCCGCGCTGGTCGCGCTCGATGCGCAGCAGAAATTCCAGCGCCTTTGCCGTGATACCCAAACCAGCACCGACCCGCATGTTCAGGTGGTCATCGCCAGCCGCCTGGAGCGGGGAGATGCCGCTGTTTTCTTTTCCTATTCCGGCGAAACCGAAGATATGCTGGACACGCTTGCCGTTGCCAAAAGAGGCGGCGCCGTGACCATCTCAGTCACGCGCTATGGAGTGAACCGCCTGAGCCGGAGCGCGGACATTCCCCTGTATGTGGCTTCCTCCGAAATGCTGGTGCGTTCCGCCGCCATGACCAGCCGCATCGCCATGATGCACGTGGTGGATATTCTCTATTCCGCCGTCGCCGCGCAGGGCTATGACCGCTATAAGCCGTTTCTGGACAAAACGCATTTGGCAGGGCGCGAAAAACGGCGTAACCAACATGAGCGGCGCAGATGACGACAACTTTGACACAGGGGAGAAAAGCATGGAAACAAGAAGGTATTTATCGGGGCTGAGTACAGAGCAGATCAACACTGAAAGCACTTCGCTGGATACGATGGACGGTCAGGAGATCGCGGCTCTGATGAACCGACAGGACCACGGGGTGGTGGAGGCCGTTGCGCAGGCCGTGCCGGTCATCGGCCGCGTAATTGACGAAATCGCCGCCCGCTTTTCCCGCGGGGGCCGGCTGTTTTATACCGGCGCGGGAACCAGCGGGCGGCTGGGCGTGCTGGATGCATCCGAATGCCCGCCTACGTTTGGTGTTCCCCGCACGATGGTACAGGGTATCATCGCGGGGGGAGATGTCGCGCTGCGCCATGCTGTGGAGGGAGCGGAGGACAACTATGCCCAGGGACAGGAAGACCTGAAACAAGCGGCTGTCGGCCTGAATGATGTGGTGGTCGCCATCAGCGCCAGCGGCTACGCCCCTTATTGCGTAGGATCGCTGGACTATGCCCGCGGCGTTGGAGCGCTGGCAGTTTCGCTGGCCTGTAATGAGCATACGGAACTGGCCCGGCATGCTGATCTGGCCATTGAGGCGCCCACCGGACCGGAGGTGCTCATGGGGTCCACACGCCTGAAAGCCGGCACCGCCACCAAGATGATTCTCAATATGCTCACCACCGGCGCAATGGTACGCACCGGAAGGGTCTATCAGAATCTGATGGTGGACCTGTGTATTTCCAACAGCAAGCTTTCCGACCGGGCGCTGCGCATTCTGCGCCATGCGACGGGCGTGGGGGAAGAGGATGCCTCGCGGCTTCTGAAGCAGGCCGGCGGCAGCGTTAAAACCGCCATTGTCATGCAGTTGGGCGGCGTGGACGCCGATCAGGCGCGTCGGGCGCTGGAGGAGACGGCCGGCTGGGTTGGTCCGGCCATTCAAAAGCTGAAGGTCTGACGCCGGGACGGCTGAAATTGGGCTTGGGATTACATCTGGAGGGACTTGATGTTATCTCCGCTTGCGCTTTATGCATACGGAGTGCGTCCCACGTGCCCATCATGTGCCCATAATGATTTTGAATTCAATATAGGGAGGAAATCTGATTGAACATTTTCGTATGCATCAAGCAGGTGCCCAGCACAAGCAAGGTACAGGTGGA
>UQEF01000061.1 GCA_900540045.1 uncultured Eubacteriales bacterium
TCCTCAAGCGCGAGCTGCGCGGCGAAAACGTCATCAAGGGCCGCGACATGCTGGAAAAGGAGGCCAAGCGCCGCGGCGTGGCGCTCTCGGCGCTGACCAAGCCGGAATACTACGAGGGGATTCTCAAGCGCTACGCCTTTTCCGAGCTCAACGACATCTACGGCGCGGTGGGCTACGGCGGCATCGCCAGCGCCTACGTGATCAGCCGCCTTCTGGAGGAGCAGCGCAAGACCGAGACCCCCGCGCTGCCCAAGGTGCAGGAGGTATCCCACGAGGAGGCGCAGAGCCATCTGGGCAAGCCCACCCATGGCGTCTACGTCAAGGGTGAAAGCGGCATGCTGGTGCGCTTCGCCCGCTGCTGCAACCCCGTGCCCGGCGACGAGATCATCGGCTATATCACCCGCGGCCGCGGCGTGACCGTGCACAAGGCCGACTGCATCAACGCCACCAACTCCGAGCAGGAGCGCATGGTGGAGGTGAGCTGGGCGGGCGGGAACGAGCTGGCCAACTTCAACGCCTCCATCAACATCATCGCCTACGATCACGTAAGCCTGCTGGGCGAGCTGGCCCTGTGCATCGGCAACATGGACGTGCCCATCGTGGCGGTGTCGGCCAAGCGGGACGAAAAGAAAAAAACCAGCAGCATCACCATGGTCATCCAGGTCAAGAGCCGCGAGCAGCTGGATAGGGTCTTTACCCAGCTGCACAAGCGCAGCGACATCATCGAGGTCTACCGCGGATCGACCTGATACCGCGCCGTCCGGCGGCGCCTATGATGCAGGAGAGGAAGGAATCACAGATGCGCGCAGTCATTCAGCGGGTAGAGAAGGCCAGCGTGAGCGTGGAGGGAGAGATCAGGGGCCAGATCGGCGCGGGGCTTCTGGTGCTGATCGGCGTGGAGGAGGGCGACGGCGACGCCGATTTCAGGTACATCGCCGACAAGGCGCCCAACCTGCGCGTCTTTGAGGACGAGCAGGGCAAGATGAACCGTTCGCTTTTGGACGTGGGCGGCGAGGTGCTGGCGGTCAGCCAGTTCACTTTGCTGGGCGACGCCCGCGGCGGGCGCAGGCCCAGCTTCATCACCGCCGCGCGTCCGGAAACAGCCGACCCCATGTACGAGCGGCTGGTGGCGGACTGGCGCGCGCGCGGCATCCGGGTGGAGACGGGCGTGTTCGGCGCGCATATGAAGGTTTCGCTGGTCAACGACGGTCCGGTGACCATCCTGCTGGATTCGCGCAGGCGGTTTTGAAAAGGCGGGGAGCGGTAAGAAATGCCAAAGATTGATGTGAAATGCCTGACTGTGGGGGATTTTCAGGTAAATTGCTATCTGGTGGTGAACGCCGAAACGCGGGAATGCCTCATCGTGGACCCCGGCGAGGAAGGGGAGCGCATCATTCGGGCGGCGCAGGAGTACAAGCCCGCCGCCGTGCTGCTCACGCACGCGCACTGGGATCACATCGGCGCGGTGGACGCGGTGTGCGCCCATTTCGGCATCCCGCTCTACGTGCATGAGGCGGACGCGCCCAAGCTCACCGACAGCACGAAGAACGTGGCCCGCCAGTTCGGCTACGACGTGACGGTTTCCACGCGCCCGCTCATGCTGCGGGGCGGGGAAACGCTCTCCCTGGCCGGCATGGACATTCGCGTGCTGCACACGCCGGGGCACAGCGCGGGCAGCGTGTGCTACCTGCTGCCGGACGCACAGGGCGTTTTGACGGGGGACACGCTGTTCGCCCACGGCTATGGCCGGACCGACTTTGCGGACGGCAGCTTCCATGAGCTCAAGGAATCGCTGCGCGCGCTGTTTCATCTCACGCCCCGGCAGATTGCCTATCCGGGGCATGAGGAAGCGGGCACGGTGGGCCGCGACCCCGTGGAGGGCTGAGGCATGGAGAAGGTGCGCATCGCGCTGTACACGCCGCTTCCGGGGTTCGCCAACGACCTGTGCGACGTGCTCAAGCTGTTTTTTCAGGTGGAAGCCTTTGACGTCAATCCCGAAGGCGAGGGCGGCGAGCCGCTGCGCCATGACTATCAGGAGCGCGGCGGCGTGGCGCGGAGCGTGATGCATCTGCGCGGCCGCAGCTTTTCGATGGAGCAGGCTTTGCCGCAGGCCGTCCCCGGCGGGGACGGCGGGCACCTGGCGGTTGCGCTCAAGCGGGTGCGAAAGCGTCTGTGCAAGCTGTCGCTGTACCGTCTGCTGAAGGAGCTCACGGGCGCGCATCCCCCGTGGGGCGCGCTCACGGGCATCCGGCCCACGCGGCTATTGTGTCAGGCCATGGAGGAAGGGCGCTCCATGGAGGAGGCCGAACGGTATCTGGAATCGTTTTTCGACGTGACGCCCGAAAAGGCGGCGCTGCTTGCCCGCATCGTGCGGGAGCAGCAAAAGCTGCCCGCGCCCTGCACGGCGCAGGCGGACGTATATATCTCCATCCCCTTTTGCCGCACGCGCTGCGCCTACTGCTCCTTCCCCGGCGAGGCGGTGGGCAGGGGTGGGCGCATCGCCCCGTATCTGGAGGCGCTTTTCGGGGAAATGCGGGAGGGCGCGCGGCTGATGGAGCGGTGCGGGCTTTCGCTGCGCGCGCTCTACGTGGGCGGCGGCACCCCTTCGGCGCTGGGCGAGGAGGACTTCGCCCGGCTGATGGACGAGGTGACGGCGCGCTTTCCCGGCGCGCGGGAGTACACCGTGGAGGCGGGGCGCCCGGATACCATCACCCGCGGCAAGCTGCTTGCGCTCAAGCGGCTGGGCATCGGCCGCATCAGCATCAACCCCCAGACCATGAACGACGAAACCCTGCGCCTCATCGGCCGGGACCACACGGCCCGCCAGACCTGCGAGGCCTTTGCGCTGGCGCGGGAGCTGGGATTTGACGACATCAACATGGACGTGATCGCGGGCCTGCCCGGCGAGGACGAGGCGGCCTTCGCCCGCACGATGGAGGAGGTGCGCCGCCTCGCGCCCGACAGCCTGACCGTGCATACGCTGGCCATCAAGCGGTCCAGCCGGCTCAATCTGGAGCGCGCGCCCCTGCCGGACGCCGCCGTGGCCGCCGCCATGGTGCGCCTGGGCGAGGAGACCGCCGAGGCGCTCGGCCTTGCGCCCTATTACCTCTACCGGCAGAAGTACATGGCCGGGCAGCAGCAGAACGTGGGCTACGCCCGCCCCGGCGCGGCGTGCCTGTACAATGTGGATATCATGGAGGAAACCACCTCCATCCTCGCCATGGGCGCGGGGGCCATCAGCAAGCGCGTGCTGCCGGACCGGGAGCTGCGCATCCGCCGCGCGCCCAACGTGACCAATGTGAGCGTCTATATCGACCGCGCCGAGGAAATGGCGCGGCGTAAGGAAATCCTTTTTACACAAACGGAGGGAGAGAAACCATGCGAATCCTAGTGGCACTGGACCAGGGCACCACATCCAGCCGCGCCATCGTCTTTGACGAGGCGGGGCGCACGCTTGCCTCGCACGCCATCGAGTTCAAGCAGCACTATCCCCGGCCCGGCTGGGTGGAGCACGACCCGGACGACATCCTCGGCACCCAGGTGGAGGCCCTGCAAAAGGCCGTGAAGATGAGCAAGGTGGACGTGCGCGACATCGCGGCCATCGGCATTACCAATCAGCGCGAGACCACCCTGCTGTGGGAGAAGGACACGGGCCGCTGCGTGCACAACGCCATCGTGTGGCAGTGCCGCCGCACCGCGCCCTATGTGGAGAAGCTGGTGCGCGAGGGGCATGGCGAAACCATCCGGAAAAAGACGGGCCTTGTGCCGGACGCCTACTTCAGCGGGACGAAGCTGGCGTGGCTGCTGGATACGCTGAACCTGCGCGAGCGCGCGGAGAAGGGCGAGCTGTGCTTCGGCACGGTGGACAGCTTTCTGGCATGGCATCTGGTGGAGGGAAGGCCGCATGTGACCGACGCGACCAACGCCGGCCGCACGATGCTCTTTAACCTTCACACCCAGGAGTGGGACGATGAACTGCTGGGCATGCTGAACATCCCCCGCGCGGTGCTGCCGCAGGTGGTGGACACGGCGCAGGTGATCGGAAACCTCCGGCCGGAGATTCTGGGCCGGCCCATTCCCGTGGCGGCCATGGCGGGCGACCAGCATGCCTCGCTGTTCGGGCAGGCGTGCTTTGAGCCGGGCATGGTGAAAAACACCTACGGCACCGGCTGCTTCATGCTGATGAACACGGGCGAGGTGCCGGTGGAGAGCCAGAACGGGCTGCTCACCACCATGGCGTGGCGGCTGGACGGCAAGCCCACCTTCGCGCTGGAGGGCAGCGTGTTCATGGGCGGCGCGACGGTGCAGTGGCTGCGCGACGAGATGAAGCTGATCAAAAACGCCGCCGAGAGCGAGCAGATCGCCGAGAGCGTGCCGGATACGGCGGGCGTGTTTCTGGTACCCGCCTTCACGGGGCTGGGCGCGCCGTACTGGGACATGTACAGCCGGGGCACCATCGTGGGCATGACCCGCGGCACGGGCCGGGCGCACATCGTGCGCGCGGCGCTGGAGGCCATCTGCTATCAGAGCTGCGACCTGTTCCGCGCCATGGTGGCGGACCGGGGGCATCACGCGCCCAAGCACATGAACGTGGACGGCGGCGCGAGCGCCAACGGCTTCATGATGCAGTTTCAGGCGGATATTCTGGGCGTGCCGGTGGTTCGGCCCGTGGTGCTGGAAACCACGGCGCTGGGCGCGGCGCTGCTGGCGGGCATCGGCGCGGGCGTGTATGCCGGCAAGGAGGAAGCCGCGGCCATGGTCCAGCCGGACCTGACCTTCCATCCGCGCATGGCGGACCGCGACCGCGATCTGGCCCTCTACGGGTGGCACCGGGCCGTGGAACGCAGCCGCGGCTGGGTGGAGCCGGACAAGTAAAAAAAGCGGGGCCGGGAGGGGCGTGTGCCTTTCCGGCCCCGTTTCAACCGCGCAGAGAGGAGGTGCGGCCATGAAAATCGAGATCTCCGAGGCCTTTCCCGAACATTTCCGGCCCGCGTATCCGGAGGAATTCGAGCTGTTTTCCCACTTTGAGACGACGGCGGGCATCCCCTCGCCGCTCTTTGCCATCACCACATGGAAGGAAAACGGCCTGCCCAACGTATGCTTCCACGCGTGGAGCTGCTTTCACGGGGACAGGACCGCCTTTTTCGCCGTGATGGGCAACCTATACCAGCACACGCACACCTATGCCAACATCCTGCGGGAAAGGTGCTTCGCCCTGAATTTCCTGCCCATCGCCTGCTATGACCGGCTGGTGGAGACCATCCGCCGAAACGGCATGGACGAGGACGAGTTTGAGGCGGGGGGCTTTGCGCTGGAGGAGGCGCGGACCATTCATGCGCCGCTGATCGCGGAGGCGTTTCTGAGTCTGGAATGCACGCTTGCGGAGGCCAAAGACCTCACCGGCGCGGGACAGACCGCCATGGTGACGGGACAGGTGCGGCATGCGTGGGTTGAGGAAGCCTATGCGCGGGGGTATGACCGGCGCTGCGGCAAGGACGGCTTCATGCTGCTGGTGCCCGCGCCGCAGGACCTGCTCACCGGCGCGCCGGGTCAGTCGGGCATTGCGACGGTGAACATCGAACGGCTGGACTAAAGCGTGCGCATCGGGGGCATGCTGTTTACGGAGGTGACGGAGATGCTTCCCGAAATGGAGCTGTTTCAGTACATTTACAAGACGGCCGACATGGGCTGCCAGGGCATCGACACGGTGGAGGAGCACGCGGAAAAGCGCCTGCGCGAGGAGCTCAGGCGCGAGCGGCAGGAGTACCGGGCCATCCGCGACGAGGCGGACGGCCACATCCGCCGGCGGGGCGATACGCCCGCGGGCGTGGGAACCATGGCGCGCGTATCCGCCGAATGGATGAGCAAGGGCCAGCTGGCCATGGACGACTCGCGCGGAAAGATCGCGGAAATGATGATTCAGGGCACCACCACGGGCATCGTCAAGACCATCCGCCATCTGAACGACTATCAGGGCGACGACGGCGACGCGCGCAGGCTGGGCGAGCGCCTGCTGGATACGCAGGAGCAGAACGTGGAGCGCATGAAAGCCTATCTCTGAGCCCCTTACAGGCGCCAAAGGCGCTTGAGCTGGCTCAGGCAGCGCACAGCCATGGCCATGTCATCCTCCGGGGCGCATGGCTTTTCGTTTGCGAAGACGGTGTCCAGCTCCATCTGCGCGGTGGGGGTCAGGCGCACGCCGTCCGCCTCCTCGAAGGCGCGGGGCATCAGGCGCTCCGCCGCCTGGGGAAAGACGCGGTAAAACAGCGGCAGATAGCCGCTCAAAAGGTCCTCGCGCTCCGGGCCGCCGTAGGGGCGGGTGCCGTTCCACCGGTCCGCGCCATGGACGGCGCTCTGGAGCGCGTCGTCCCGCGCCAGCAGGCCGCGCGCCACCTCCTGCTTGGGGTGGCGGCTCTGCACCGGCAGCAGCACGCGCAGGGGATGGTCCGTGCTCAGGCGCGTCATGGCCAGCGAGCACAGGCGGGTCAGCTGTTCGTCGGCGAGGGCCTTGACAAGCTGGCCGCCGTTGCCCGCCACGCACAGCGCCATGCGCTGCGCAAGCAGGGGCGAGAGGTCCGCGTCGGCATGGGCGCGCTGCATCAGCTCGCCCGAGAGATAAAACAGGTAGCCGATGTGAAGCAGCAGCAGGCTTTCAAAGTAGGTGATACCGCCCAGAGAGCGGGCGGCGGCCATGGCCTCGCGGATGTCCCCGGCGTAGGCGGCGAGCAGATCGTCCAGCAAAAACATGCATTTCAGCCGCCCCCGCGTGGTGGACGCCTCGCGACGGAACGCGGAGACGACGCCGCCGACCGCCTGCCGCAGCGCCTCGGAGCCGGAGGCAAAGTCGCGCTCCAGATCCTCGCTGTGCCAGTCGCACAGGGATTCAAAGAGCATCTCCCGGCAGCCCAGCAGGAGCGAGCACTCGATGGCGGCATGCGCCGCGCCGCCCAGCCACAGGCTGAGATCCGCCGTGCTGCCGCCGATGTCGAGGTTGAGATAGCCGCTGCCCGCGCTGACCTCGCTGCGGGAGAGGAAATAGAGGCCGTCCGCCTGATTTTCCGTGGCATAGAGCACGGCCGGGCAGCCGCCGGTCAGGGGCAGGCCGCATTCGGCGGACACCTCCCGCGCGAGGCCGCGCATCATTTCCAGATAGGCCTCCTGCTTGGCGGGCGGCATGGCGTTGGGCATGGACACGCGCCAGGACGCCGAGGACGACCCCCACAGCCGCGCCGAAAGCGCCGCCTGAAGCATGGCCTGCTTGAGAAACAGGCGAAGGCACCGAAGCGCATAGTCCTCGCCGCTCCACTTGAGGTCGTAGTACAGGGCGGAGGCGCTTTTTTCCAGCAGGTCGGGCAGGGAGAGGCGGTAGTAGATGTGCCCGTCGCACAGAACCGTGCGCCAGGCTTCCGGCGCGTCGGTGAACATGTCCATCACGCTGTAATAGGTGGCCTCGACGGCGCTTCCGGGCAGAAGCACCGTGTCGGGCAGAAATTCGTCGGCCAGGCGGGCGCCGTCGTCCGGCGCGGGCGAAAGGAGCGTGCGGTGCAGGCATTCGGGCAAAGACGCGGGCTGCACGCGGCCGTCCTGCCGGAGCATGACGGTGGTGGAGATGCTGCCGAAGTCGATGGCGATGGCCGCGGCGGGCTCGTGACGCAAAAGGCGGCGGGGCGCGTCGTTGAGCAGCGCGCCCAGAGAGAGCGCGCCGCGCCGGAGCGCCACAAAGGCCGGGAAGCGGTCCACGCAGGTGTTGCGCCATGCGAAGCCGGAGGCGGAGCGCAGCTCGCCCTGCGTCCAGCCCCCGGCGCTCAGGGCCCATACCTCCACGCTCTGCGGGCGGTGGGCATGGACGAAATAGCGCTTCCACAGGCCGGGCGAAAGGCGCACATTGGGCCATACGGCCACGTAGGGGGCCTCCCCGGCGGGCAGCACAAAGGCCGCGCCGGTTTGCAGCGCGTCGCTCAGGACATAGGCGCGGCGGAAGGTGACGGCGCTTTCCGCCGCCGTTTCGCCCCGCTGCACACGGCGGCGCAGCCGCAGACACGCCTCGATGGAGCGCCCATCCGCAGCGGGCAGAAAGCGCAGGCCGGAGAGGTCCAGCCGGGGCGCGCCGGATTCGTCCGCGTCGGCGGCGTCCGTCAGAAAGGCGCACAGCCCGGGCGAGAGCGGGGGCACGGCATAACAGGCGCGCGCGCCCAGCGTGACGCGGCAGGCCGTGTTAAGCGTTTCATCTGCGAAGGGCGGCGGGCCGTCCAGCAGGAGAAGCGCGTCGGAAAGCGGGGCCTCCACCAGCGCCGCGTCCTCCATGCCAAGCGCGTCCAGGAGCAGGGCGCAGAGGGCGGCGGGACGGCCGTCCAGCGGATAGGTCACCTCAAGGGTGAAGCCCGCATCTTCGGGCCGGCGGTCCAGCTCGTCCGCCCAGCCTTTGAGCAGGCCGGGCAGGCGCGGCCAAAGGCCGGGGCGGTCCTGCGAGGCTTCCGCCAGCTCCCGCAACGTGATCGAAGCGCGCCTGCGCCAGCCCGCGTCGTGCTGTTCCAGCAGGGCGAGCTCCCGTTTCAGGCGCGCCAGCGCGTCCGCTTCGCCGGGGCTGCGCGCGGGCTCGGCCAGACAGAAGGCGGACCGGCGGGCAAAGGCCGCGCCGTCCAGCGAATACAGGACGCAGCCGCCGCCCTCCGCGGCGGGAGGCACGGGGCCCAGCGCCACGCGAAGAAGCGGGTTGGCGGCGGGGTCGGCCTCCTGCGGATGCAGCGTTTCTTCCCGGACCCCGGCGGGCGTGTCAGCCAGCGTATGGGCGGCCAGAATCCGGGCGCGGAGATCGTCCAGCGCCTGCGCGTCGCCCCGCGAAAGCAGGTCGCGCCACGCGCCGCGCGCGCGGGAGATGTCCGTAAGAAACGGGCGCAGCACGCCGCACAGGCCCGCCGCGGGATCGTAGAGGGGGCTGCGCAGGGAGGGCTGCTCGTTCAGGCGGCATAAAAGCGCAAGCCGCGCGGTCAGGAACGCGGCGTCGCGCTCGCAAAGGCATGCGCAGGGGTCGAGGAAACGGCGCCGCGCGCGGTCATACCACGTTACGCAGGGCGGCAGCAGGGGGCTCAGGTCGCCGGGGTCGGCGGCGGGCACCACGGCCATGGCGCGGGAGAGAAGGGCGACGGGCCGCGCGGGGATGCCCTCGCCGCGCAGCGTGAACGCCCACAGCCCGTCCGGGGCGCGGGCGGGGGAGAGCGCGGCGGTCACCGAGGCGGAGAAGGCCGTGCCGCCGTCCGAGAGGCGCACCAGCTCCAGGGCGGGCCATGCGCCGTCCTGCGGCCAGGTATCCCACAGAAGCAGCAGGGCCAGCACCGCGCGCCAGGCCGCCATCGAGGGATGGGCCAGGGCGCGCTCCGGCGTCAGGCGCGAAAGGCGGCGCAGCTGCTGCTCGGCGCTGAGCACGTCGGGGATGGAATAGCTCACGTCGATGCCCGGCGTTTGCAGGTAGCGGGCCAGGCTTTCCAGCCATTCGCGCGGGCGCCGGTTGTGGTCGCTCACGATGCCGGGCGCGGTATGGTAGCCCGTATGAAAGCCCTCGTCCATCGGGGGCAGAAAGGTCAGGTAGGCGGTCTGGCGGTCCAGCGCCTGCTTTTCTTCACGGTTGCCGCGCACGGCGCGTCCCTCCTTCCACGGTCAAAGGTCCTCCATCACGGCGGCCAGCAGCGTGTCCAGGAAGGCGGCCAGCGCCTCGTCCGGGCCGCCTGCGCGCGCGCCGCCGCCCAGCGCGCTCACCACGCGCGCCATGTCGCGCCGGTCGGGCACGGGGGACAGGACCAGCCGCTCCAGCCCGCGCTGCACCTGACGGCAGGCCGCCTCATCCGGCGCGCCGCTTCCGAGGGAGACCAGCGCCGCGTGCAGCGCGTCCAGCGCGGCGGCGTCCATCAGGCCGTTTCCCTCCCCTTCTGCGGGCAGGCGGAAGGCGGGCGGCAGCGTGTGGAGCACCTGATGCATCCAGTTGATATAGAAGGCGAAGAAGCGGTACACCCCGTCCAGCCGCGCGCCCAGCCGGGCGCGTGCCGAGGCGGGATAGCCGCGGCGGAAGAACGCGGCGAGGTAGCCCACCCGCCCCAGCGAACGCCGTCCGCCGCACAGGAAGGCGCGCAGCGCGGGGTAGCATTCGGTCACGTAGACGGCGGCGGCCTTCATCAGCGCGCCGTAGCGCGCGCGGTAGAGGGCCGCGTCGGTGTCGAAGCTGTCCCAGCAGAAATGCGGGGTGTGCCACTGATAGTAGTAGCAGTCCATGTTGTGCGCCTCATCGCCCCGGAAGCCCGTTGAGAAAAACCGCGCGGCGCAGCGCGCCGCCAGCCATTCCAGCATGTGCGCGTCGTTTTCCTGGCTCTGCGAGCCGGTGGAATACAGCCGCGCGGATACGAAGCGCTCCGGCGGCAGGCCCAGCAGGTAGGCCGCGTCAAAGACGCCGGAGGCGTCCTCCGCGCCGTTTCTGACCATGCCCTCCATGCCGTAGTATTGCAGCGCCGTGCGCGCCTTGTCCAGAAATTCGTCGCTGGAGACGGCGATTTCGCGCTCCGTGTCCACTTGGGCGGGGGGCACGCGGTAATAGGGCAGCATCAGCACCGCGCCCATCACGAAGCGGTCCGTATCCCCGGCGAAGCGGCGGCGCAGGTACCTGCTGACGGCGGGGATGCCGCTGGCGCCCGTGCCGCCGAAGATGCTGCCGGTCAGAAGCACCCGAACCGTCTCGCCCCGGTCCAGATCGGCCCGCATGCGGTCCACCATGGCGTTGAGCTCGTCGGGCTGGCCCTGGGCGCGCATGTCCTCCAGCGCGCCCAGCAGATCGGCAAAGAACAATACGCCCAGATCGGGATGCCCGCGGAAGCCCTCGCTGTATTCCAGATCGGCCTCGGCGCGGGTGAACAGCGTGCGGGCCAGCAGCCCGTCCAGCGCGTGGCGCGCGGCCATCTGGCGGACGGAGGCGGCGCGGCGGCTGAGATTCATGCTCCACCGGCTGATGGACAGGCGCGTGTGAAAGCAGGCGTGCTCGCAGGGCGAGGCCGCCAGCGCGGCGCGGGCCTCCTCGTAGGCCTCGGCGGCGCGCTTAACACGAGTGGTGTTGCCGCAGGAGGCGTCCACATCCACCGATAGCAGGTCCAGAGCGGGCAGCGGACCCTCGCCGGGCGTGGAAAAAGCGTCCGCGCACGCGGCGTAGACGATGGCTTCCAGCACCTTGCTGCCCGTTCCGCCCACGGCGATCACATACCGGCCCATGCGCAGGCCTCCTTTCCTGATTACAGCCGCTTGAAAAAGGCGTGGCGGCCGCTGATGGCGGGCGGCGCGGCCAGACGCGACACGGCGGCGGCGGCCAGCACGTTGAGCGCGTAGCAGCCGAAATACGCCGCCAGATCCCACCCGGTGCGGCCGGGAATCCACCGGACGCCCGCCAGCCAGACCACAGCGGCAAAGGCCGCGTTGACCGCGCAGAGCCACAGAAGCGTCAGGCGGTAGGTACGGATGGCCCGGCGGGCCGCCCGCGCGGGCTGGATGGCGGAGCGCCGCCCGGCGCGCCAGAGAAGCTGCACCGCCAGCGTAATCAGCCATGCCGCGAGCGCGCAGGCCGCCAGAAACCAGAGCCAGCTTTGCTCGCGGGAGAAAAGCGCGGCGCGCAGGGCCTCGGGCGTTGCGGCGGCGGCTTCGCCCGACCGGGCCAGCGCCTCCAGCGGCGCGGGGGAAAAGGGCAGAGCCGCTTGCAGATGCAGCGCCACGTTGGGCGCGGTGCCCGTCAGCTTGAGGGGGTAGATCCAGAGGCTGGCCGCGGCCTGCCACAGAAGCGGCAGGGCAAAGCAGACCAGATAGCACATCAGGCATTTCACCCGGTTGGACCAGCGCAGGCGCACGGCGGACGGCATGCTCATACGCCCCCTTCCCATGCCCCGGCGGGCACGAATACGTCAAACTCATAGCGCACCAGAGGCGCTTCATCCACATTGGCGGCCGCGCGGAGCTGCGCGATCAGCTCCTCAAGGCCCGGCGCGCGCATCACGGGCGGGAAGTCCGGGATGGGCAGGCCGTGATAGCCGGATTCGTTCACGGGTCCCCACGCGTGCTGAAGCTGGCGGGGCACGCCGGTGCTGTCGCCGTCATAGGTATGCACCGCCTCGGCGAACTGCTCCCACGCGGAAATCTGCTCGTTGGTCAGGCGCACGCCGAGGCTGGCGGCCCAGGGGACGTCCTCCCATTCGACCTGCGCGCCGGAGAGGTCCGCGCTGACCAGCACGCGGTAATAGCCCGGCACGAGCGCGGCTTCGTCCGCCGAGACGGTGATGGAAAGGCGCGTGCCGCCATCCTCCGGCGCCACGGCGGCGATCCTGAAGGGATTTTGCCGCCCGCCGCTGTGGAAGGCCTCGTCCTCGCGGGTAAAGACGTACTGCGTATCCCGAAGCGCGATGACCTGCCCCTCCCCGGCCCGCGCCGTGGTGGGCAGCGTATCGGTCAGAATGAGCGCCGCCTCCACCGAGACGGAGGCGGTGAGGCCGCTCAGGTCCGCGCTCGCCGCGCCGCTTTCCTGCGTCACGGGCAGCGACACCGTCACCGACGCGCCGGAGGAATCGCTATCCAGCGTGACCGTGGCGGCCTGCCCGCCGGTTTCGAGCGTGCAGCCGGATACGGAAAGCGACGCGCCGTCGCTCAGGCGGGTCAGGCAGGTCCAGCCGGGCCGCTCGATGCGCGCGGAGTAAGATTCAAAGCCGAAGGGCTGCTGCGTGACGGTCTGGCCGTCCGCGGTATAGGTGAGCTGGCCTTCCGTGGGACCGCGCAGGCCCTTGAGTGCCTCGGAGGCCGCCAGCCCGCCGTCCAGCAGCGCGGTGTAGCGGTCCACCTGCGCGGGCGTTCCCACCACCAGCATGATAAGCGTGCGCGGCATGGGCAGCGCCTGATCGGAATTCTGAGCGGCGTTGTCGTAATCCAGCCGGCCCCAGAGAAGCGGCTCGGCAAAATCCGCCGCGCCGAAGGAGGACATCTGCCCCATATAGTCCAGCACAAAGGCGTAGAGCTGAACGCACAGCCCCGCGTCAAACACGCCCCGCGCCTCAAGCACCTCGGTCACGGCATCGACGGGCGTGCCGTCCGCCTCCACGGAGGACAGGCGGCGCAGGGTGGCCGGGTCGCAGGTGATGACGGACAGGCGCGTGAGGTCGAGGTTTTCCAGGGCGTACATGAGCGGCGCGTCCGCGTCGCCGTCCGCCACATAGCCGTCCGTCTCCCCGCTCTGGATGGCGGCGATCTGGTCATCCAGAGCGTCGGCCATGGCCGGGGCCAGCGACGGGTTTTCCAGCGAGGAAGCGTCCAGCGCGCGCAGCCGGTTGAGCATGGGCGTGCCCAGGTCGTAGAACGAGCCTTCCATGTCCTCGGCGGACAGGCCCGCAAAGAACGAGGGCAGGGGGCTCATGGCACAGGTGAGCAGGTCGCGCGTGACGGAGGCGCGCGCCTCCGCGCCGGACCCGGCCAGCGCCTGAAGCGCCTCGTCCGGCAGGCGCTCGTTGCCCGCGCGCAGCACCCGCACGCGCGAGCCCTCGGCGGCGGCCAGCAGGCAGCGCAGCACGCCCTCGTACATGCCCACCTGCGAGCCGTAGCGGTAATGGAAGCCGCCCTCGCGGTACTTGCGGCTGAAGTGGGGGTACACGCTCTCCTCGTGGATGTTGATGCCGCCCATCACCTGGGAGGCGTCCAGCCACAGGTCCACCAGCAGGGGCGCGCCGGACGCGGGCGCCTCCGTTTCGCCGGGGACGGCGTCGCTCATCGCGGGCCATTCCAGCAGGCGCAGGTCCGGCGCGGCGGCCGCGCTGTCCGCGCCGGAAAAGGCGTCCGGCGCGCCGGGCAGGCCGCACGCCGTGAGCAGCAGAGCGGCGCACAAAAGCAGCGCCAGCAGCATCCGCCGGACCATGCGCATCTCTCCTTTCGTATCGGGCTTACTGGAAAATATCATTCGCCCCCGGCCGGGGCTTTCCCTGCCGCCTTCGCAAGCGCCGCCTCCCAGGCGGGGCTGTGGCGGTACATGTTTTCATAGAGCCTGAGATAGGCGGAAAAGCACTTGCCCGCCTCAAAATCGGCGGCGCGGGCGCGGCAGGCGTCGGCGCTGCGGGGGGCGGCGCACAGGCGGCGCACCGCGTCGGCCAGGGCGGCGATATCGCCCAGGGGCACGACCTCGCCCACCTCGCCGGTCACGATTTCGGGCATGGCGGTCGCGTCGTAGCACACGACCTGCGTGCCGCAGGCCAGGGCCTCCACCAGCGTCATGCCCATGCTTTCCTCGTGGCTGGCGCTGAGGTATACGTCGGCGGCGGTGTAGAGGGCGCACAGATCCGCCGTGTTGCCCGTGCGCTTCACGCCCAGCACCGTGTTTTTGGGCAGCGAGGCGATCTGGTATTCGTCCAGACCCACGGCCACCACGCAATATTCCGGCCCCAGCGCCTCGCTCAGATCAATCAGGTCGTCCAGCCCCTTGCGCTCGTCCCACACGGCCGCGGCGCTGATCACCAGGCGGCGGCCTCCCGAACGCTCCAGCCCGTAGAAGCGCGCCACGTCGCGCATGAACTGCTCGTCCGAGCAGGGCTGAAAAACGGTCAGGTCCACGCCGTTGGGCAGGGCATAGACGGGATAGCCGCTGAGAAAGGAGCGCTTGACCTCGCCGCGCAGCCACTCGCTGGGGGTGGTGAGCACCATGTGCCTGAGGCCGCAGAACAGCTCCCGCTTGTCGCGCCAGTTGCGCGCGCTCTGGTCCAGAAACCAGCTGGACGGATAGGCATGCCGCCGGACGCATCTCCCGCAGCCCCCCAGCCAGCGGTCGCAGCCGAGGCGGTCCTTCCGGCCGGCCCGGCGGCGGCGGCCGTCCACCGGCGCGGCGCCGCGCGCCATGGTGTAGTAGGCGCAGTGGCCGGTGTAGGCCCAGCAGTCATGCAGGGTCCACACCACGGGCAGGTCGTGCTTCCTGAGCCAGGCAAAGAGCATGGGGAGATTGAGGTAATACCCGTGCAGGTTGTGCAGGTGCACCAGGTCGGGCTTGTACGCATCCAGCTGGCGGATGAGCCGGCGGGTGGCGTAGCGGCTGAAAAAGCCCGCGCGGTCGGTAAGCCGGGTCAGGGCCAGGTCCAGCAGCGTTTCCGCCTTGCTGCCGACGACATAGCTGGGCACGTCGGCGGGCGCGTGATCGCGCGAATGACAGATAAGGGCGCGGTGCCCGGCCTGCATGGCCGTGCGGCACAGGGAAACCGCGATGCGCCCCGTGCTCAGCGAGGCGACGACATTGATCTGGGCGATGCGCATGCGGGCGCTCCTTTCATGCGGGGGAAAATGGCTGCGTATAGTGTATCACGTTCCGCGGGGAATGGAAAGGGTACAAAAAAGCGCCGCCCGGCAAAGCCGGGCGGGCGTGGGATCTTCCGAAAAAATCAATAGTTCTGGGCGCGAAGCTGGAAATAGGCCTTCGGGTGCTTGCACACGGGGCACATTTCGGGAGCCTTGGGGCCGATGACGATGTGGCCGCAGTTGGAGCACTCCCAGATCATGTCGCCGTCGCGGCTAAAGACGATACCATCCTCCACGTTGGAAAGCAGCTTGCGATAGCGCTCCTCATGGGCCTTTTCAATCTTGCCCACGGACTCAAAGAGGAAAGCGATATCGTTGAAGCCCTCCTCGCGGGCGTCGGCGGCCATCTTGGCGTACATGTCGGTCCACTCATAGTTTTCGCCGTTGGCGGCGTCCAGAAGGTTGGTGCTGGTGGCGGGGATGTCGCCGTCATGCAGGAGCTTGAACCAGATCTTGGCGTGCTCCTTCTCGTTGTTGGCGGTCTCCTCGAAGAGGTTGCCGATCTGCACATAGCCTTCCTTGCGGGCCTTGGAGGCGTAGTACTTGTACTTGGTGTGCGCCTGGCTTTCGCCGGCGAAGGCGGTCATGAGGTTGGCCTCGGTCTTGGTTCCCTTGAGATTGTTCATGAGTGACGTACCTCCTTCATGTTTTTGTTTCCCGTCATTACGCATTTATTATAACGCATTTTGTGCGGGATGAAACGGGTTTATTTCCAGGTCTGGCAAAAGCCGAAGACGGACCAGTGGTCCGTGTGCAGCTCGTACTGCACCAGCGGGTCCGAGTGCATCTGCTCGGGCAGCACGGACATGTTGTTTTGCAGCTTGAGGTCTTCCTCTACGCCCACCATGTGGTTGGGCTTGTTGCTGTCATAGACGTAGGAGTAGCTCTTTACGCTGTTTGACATGTTGCCCTCCACCGTGGTTACGGCGTACAGGCCGTCTCCCAGGTCCTCAACATCCGTCACCGAGCCGATATGCACGGTGCGGTAGGCGTTGCTCATGTCCGCGTAGATCACCAGATAGCCGGGTTTGGGCACGCTCACAAAGCGGTCCAGCTCCAGAAAGCCGTCGTACTGGCGGCCCACCTGCCCCTCACGGAAGAACTGCACGGGGGACTCGCCCTCCGTCTCCAGATCGGCGACCTTGATGGGATTGGCCCCGGCGGCGTTGGCGCAATAGATGGTGAACACCGAGCACCAGCCCACCTCGTTCTTTCTGCCGTAGTACCATTTGGCATACTGGTTGTACTTGGGCAGGCGTGCGCGCTTGACGGTATAAAACTCCCGGTTGAGCACATAAATATAGTTTTTGATCAACTCCGGCAGAGCGTCGTCGCTCACCGTCACCTGATAGGTGTGTTCGCCTTCCGCGGCCTGATAGGTCACGGTGGCCGTGCCGGGGGCCACGCCCGTCATCAGCCCCGCGTCCGTCACGGTCACCACCGACTCATCCGACGACGAAAAGGGGCCGGTGACCGGCGGATAGACGGTTGTCTCCCGTTCGTCATAGGGGGTGATTTCCGGCGCGATGCAGGGCACATAGGCGCTGTCGCCGGTGTGCAGATCGAGGGCGCCGTCCAGATCGGCCTGCTGCGCGGGGCTGAGAAGCCCCTCCAGCGCCGCGTCAAACAGCGCGTCGCGCTCCTCATCGGCAAGGGCGCAGGATACGAAGAGCAGGCAGAGGAGCAGGCACAAGAAACCGCGGGTAATGATGGTTCGCATCCGGGTTAAACTCCTTTTCTGGATAATGGTGTCCCACGCCATTATAGCACATCCAGGTGCATTTGGAAACTTGTCCGCGCACGCCGCAGGTGTTACAATAGCAGATAAAGGAGGATGGTATATGAAGCTGCTTTTGCATATCTGCTGCGCCCCGTGCTCCATCATGTGCATCGAAACGCTGCGCGGAGAGGGGATCGAGCCCGTGGGCTTCTGGGACAATCCCAACATCCACCCGTTCACGGAGTTCCGCATGCGCCGCAACACGCTGGTCGACTATGCGAAAGAGATCGGCCTTTCGCTGGTGGTGGAGGGCGGATACGGCCTGCGGCCCTTCCTGGAGGCGGTCGGGGGCGATTTTGACGGGCGCTGCCCCGTGTGTTACCGGCTGCGCATGCGCTCCGCCGCGCGCTATGCCGCGGAGAACGGCTTCACGCACTTCACCACCACGCTGCTCATCAGCCCCTATCAGAACCATGAGCTGCTCGCCCAGACCGCACGCGAGGCGGCGGAAGAGTTCGGCGTGTCGTTCCTCTACCGGGATTTCCGCCCTTCCTTCCGTGAGGGGCAGGACCGGGCGCGGGCCATGGGGCTGTACATGCAGAAGTACTGCGGCTGCATCTTCAGCGAGGAGGACCGCTACCGCAAGCGCAAAAAACCCCCGAAAAAGGAGGAGGCGTAGGCCATGGACCCGATTCTGGGCATGCTGTCCACGAAGGAGCCCATCTCCGGCGAGCGGCTGTGCGAGCAGCTGGGCATGACGCGCGCCGCCGTGTGGAAGCGCATGGAAAAGCTGCGCGCGGAGGGCTACCGCATCGTCTCGGCGGGCAAGCTGGGCTACCGGCTGGACCCGGAG
>UQEF01000062.1 GCA_900540045.1 uncultured Eubacteriales bacterium
TCCCGCGTCCCACGAAGAACACATGCCGCTTCTGGCTGAGCATGCTGGTAAGGCGCTGGAGCTGTTCTTCCACGGCCAGCGCCTGTTCGGCCTTGCGGGGCAGGTCGGCCAGACCCTCCATCAGTTGTGCCGCGCGCTCCGAAGAGATCTGCCCGCGCAGGTCCGCCAGAGCCACGGCCAGCATCACCATCAATTCAGCCTGGGTGATGTAGGCTTTGGTGCTGGCCACGGCGATTTCCGGGCCCGCATAGGTGTAGAGGGTGTTTTCCTCCCCTGCCTCGCGTGTAATGGTGGAGCCCACCACATTGCATATCGCCATCACCCTTGCTCCCCGGCGCTTGGCTTCGCGCAGGGCGGCCAGGGTGTCGGCCGTCTCGCCGCTCTGCGATACGGCGATGAACAGCTCGTTTTCGCCCACGATGGGGTCACGATAGCGGTATTCGCTGGCGATTTCAGCCTCCACGGGCACTCGCGCCAGCCGCTCGATGGCGTACTTCCCCAGCACCCCCGCATGGTAGGCCGTCCCGCACGCCACAATGCTGATTTTGCGAAGCGCACGCGCCTCCTGGGGGGTGACTGGCAGCCAGCTGTACTGACCCGGCGTGCCCGCCCTGGGCGTGAAGGTGCTTTGCAGGGCTGTGGGCTGCTCATGTATTTCCTTAAGCATATAATGGGCATACCCGCCCTTTTCCGCGCTGGACAGGTCCCAGTCCACGTGGAATATGGCATGCTGCCGGGTTTTGCCGTAAGCGTCATACACGCTTACACCCTGCCGGTCCAAAACGCCAATTTCCTTGTCCTGCAGGAAAATGACATCGCGCGTATGACTCAGCAGCGCCGGGATATCCGATGCGATGAACCCCTCTCCGTCCTTTGCGCCGATCACCAGAGGGCTGTCGTTGCGGGCGCAGAAAAGAGCGTTGGGTTCCTGATCGCAGATCACGCCCAGGGCGTAGCTTCCCTCCAGCATCCCCATGGCGCGGATGAGCGCACGGCGCATGTCGCCCTGATAGAGATGGTTGAGCAGGTGGGCGATTACCTCGGTATCCGTCTGGCTGATGAAGCGTGCGCCGGTGCTTTCCAGATATCTGCGCAGGGACTCGTGGTTTTCGATGATGCCGTTATGTACCACCGCGATGCCGCCCTTCACATCCGTATGGGGATGGGCGTTGAGATCGCTTGGTTCGCCATGCGTGGCCCAGCGCGTATGACCGATGCCGATCATACCCTCCACCGGGCTTTGGGCAAGCAGGTTTTTCAGGTTTTCCAGCCTGCCCTTGGCCTTGCGCACACTGATGCGTCCCTCCGGCCCGATCACCGCCACGCCCGCGCTGTCATAGCCCCGATAAGACAGCCTCTCCAATCCCTCAATAAGAACAGGAGAGGCCTGCTTGCTTCCAATATAGCCAACGATTCCGCACATGCCTGATGCCTCCGTCTAAAATGTTATGAAACGTATTGCAATGTATCACATTGTATCTTCGCTGTCAACCCCCAAAAAAACGGCGATGGGATCCACCGGACGGCCATCCTTCCAGATCTCCAGGTGCAGGTGCGGCTCTGCGTCGCTCTCCGCCAGCACGCCGTTGCCTGCGTGGCCGATGGTCTGGCCCTGTGCCACGGGGTCACCCGCACGCACATAGTCCGCGTTGCTCAGCCCCGCATACAGGCTCTGGTAGCCGTCCTCATGATTGAGGCGAACACAAAGGCCCAGCTGGTTATCCTCCCACACGGCGTCCACGGTGCCCGCACCGCAGGCCTTGACCACTTCTCCGTACGCCACCTGCAAGTCGATGCCGGGATGCACCTGCCACACGCCTGTTTTGGAGAAATACTGGGGCTCCGTCACAGAAAAGCCCCGGTCGGTAAAGCCGTTCACCGGCTGGGAAAATCGCAAGGGAGCCTGCGTGGGCACGGCCAGCTGACCGGCTCCCCGGCTTTCCACCAGGGCTTTGGCATCGCTGAGGGTCTGCGCCCCCTGTGATCCGCCGGCCGCCAGCGCTTCATCGCCCGTATCCGCTGCGGCAGGCGGCTCCTCCCACTGATCGCGCAGCTGAAAGGTATAGAGCGCGCTGAGCAGGATTACCAGCACGCACACCGCCAATACGATGTAGAATCCCTGCTTCTCCATCAGGCGGTCATAGCGGGCATAGACGCGGCGCAGCCCTTCCAGAAAGCGATTGTTCTGCATACACATCCCTCCGGGCATAGGTTGGCCCGGCGGGAAGCATGCTATGCGGTTTCAGCGTTTTTCAACCAAAACGCCGGGATAGTAATGCGTGAGGATGGCCCGGTAATCCGCGCCGTCGGCCGCCATGCTGTTGGCCCCGGCCTGGCTCATGCCCACCCCGTGCCCGTAGCCCCGCTGATGAAAGGTGACGCCGCTCCCATCCATGGACATTGTAAACCAGGTGCTTCGCAGCCCAAGTGCCTGACGGAAGGCCGTGGCCTCCACCTCTTTGTCGCCCACCAGCATGGCGGCCACGCGTCCGGTATCGGTGTACCCCGCCACGGCGAAGGTGCGCTCCACCTCCTGCGCGGTCAGATCCAGGTCAAACGCATCGCCCAGCAATGCGGCCATCTCATCAAAGGTAAAAAACGTATCCTGCCGGTAACCCGGTACGCCTTCCTCCCCGTCGCTCTCTACGCTCACCAGGTAGGGCAGCGCCTGAGAAAACACCGTCTGCGCCGCCTCGGTGCGTCCGCCGCTGATGGCGTGGTACATCACCGTAATGGGCTGTCCGCCGTAGGTAACCAGCTCGTCCCTGGTGGCGGCGACCGCCTGCAGCACGCGGTCACGGTAGGCGGTATATTCCCAGCCCCACAGCTCGCGGCACTGGTCGGGCGTGGCGTACCCCTGACAATGCGCGCTGTCGGTACAGATGTCCGCACCCGCGTGCAGCGCACATCCTCCGTTTTCGGTCTGCCATATTGCCCGCGTGCGCGCAGCCACCGCCTGCGCCTTCAGCGCCTCCAGATGGTAGGCGGCGGGCATCTCCGCCGCCACCACGCCGCAGACGTAGCTTTCCAGCGCCATTTCCACCACGCGCCCCTCCTGGGCCAGATAGACGGAAATTGTCTGCTGGTCCTCACCGTTCATCAGCCGGTCCAGCACCTGACCTTCCTCGCCCAGGGCCTCCTCTCGGATGGTCTGTGCCTGCGCTTCCTGCGCTCCCGGCATCCACAGCCGCAGAATGCGCCCCACGCGCGTGGGCAGCAGCACCCGCGCCTGCCACAGAGGGGTTTGCATATCCTCAAACTGCGTCGCCGTCAAGGGCGCGCCCACCATTCTCCACATCAGCGCCAGCGCCAGCAGCGCCGCGGACAGCCATACCGGCGGATAGCTATGCCTCATACTGCATCCCTCCGCGGCAGGATATGCGCGCTTTTTTCCATCCATGCCCGGCAGGGATTGCCATTCGTGCTTCGTTTTTATACAATGGAGCCATGCCTGATGGCGGGAAGGAGCTTAACGAAAGATGAAACGGTTGCTTGCGCTGCTTTTGGTCCTGACGGTGGCGTTTTGTGCCCCGGCCGCGGCGGAAACGGCGCGCCGCCCGCTTGCTTCCGGCGATACGGGCGACGCGGTGGTGGAATTGCAAAAGCGTCTCCAGTCGCTCGGCCTGTCCACGGGCGAGGCCGATGGCATCTACGGCAAGCAGACCGCCGCCGGGGTGACGGAGGCGCAGCGCCTTCTGGCCGCCGCGGGCTATGATGTGGCACAGACCGGAGAGGCCGACGCGGATACCCTGAAGCTGCTGTTCGACCCGGAAGCGGAGGCCACGCTGCGTACCCTGCGGCTGGGCAGCCGGGGCGACCGCGTGCGCCAGCTGCAAATCCGGCTGATCGACTTAAAGCTCCTCTCCGATGATGCGGACGGCGTCTACGGCGACAATACGGAAGCGGCCGTGAGGCTGTTTCAGCAGCGCATGATCCAGCTGGGGCTGAACGGTCTGGAGCTGGACGGCGTGGCCACGCCGGGTCTGGTGGATCTGCTCATGAGCGACCTGAGCGTATATGGCTTTGAGGCGCCCATCTACTTTGACGAAAGCGCACCCCTGGCCCTGTCCGAAGATGACCTGTATGCCAAGGCCTGCATCGTGATGGAGGCGACGACGGGCAACGTGCTGTTTGCTCATGAGGCGGACACGCAGCTCTATCCGGCCAGCACCACCAAGATCATGACGCTGCTGCTGGCGCTGGAGCGCGGCGGCCTGGATCAGGAAATCACCATCCCCGCCTGCGCGGCGGACGTGCCCAAGGACAGTTCCCTGGTGCCGGTCTATGAGGGCGAACAGATGCCGTTTCTCGACCTGCTCTATGGCCTCATCATCCGTTCCGGCAACGACGCGGCCAACGCCGTGGCTGAGCTGTGCGCCGGCAGCGTGGACGCCTTTGTGGCCCGCATGAACGCCCGCGCCTACGAGCTGGGCATGACGGGCACCCATTTTGTCAACCCTCACGGCTATCATGATCCGGATCATTACACCACCGCGCGCGACCTGGCCACCCTCACACGGCAGGGGCTAACCGACCCCACCTTCTGCCAGATCGTCACCTGTTTGCGCTACACCCTTCCTGCGACCTCAAAGCGGGGGGAACTGATGATCGAAAACGCCTATGAAATTTTTAAGCCCGACTCGCCCTTCTATATCGAAGGTGCGGCGGGCGTCAAGAGCGGATATACGTCTCGGGCGGGCTTTTGCTACGTGGGCGCGGCCCAACGAAACGGTCAAACGCTGATTGCCGTCATTTTGGACGCCCCCACGCGCAATCGCGCCTGGACCGATTTAAAAAGGCTGTTTGCCTATGGATTCGCGTTTCTGGAGTCCTAGCGGGCCGCCAGCACGTCCGTATTCTCATCACCCGGCATGTCCGGGTTTTTTTCTGCATTCCGTTCATGCGCGGCTGCAAGCCGGCGCATGGCCCAGCCGTAGGCAGGGAAGAGGAACAGGTCCGCCGCCACCCACGCTGCCGGGTTGGCTGCGCACACGGCGATATAGCCGAACGCTGGCACCATTACCACCCCTACAATCACGCGTGCCGTCATTTCCAGCACACCGGCGAACACGGCCTGCCGGGTAAAGCCCAGTCCCTGAATCAAAAAACGAACGATATTGACAAAGGCCAGCGGGATGTAGGCGGCCGAGTTCACCGTGAGAAACAGGGCGGAGTTTGCAATGACCAGGGTTTCTTTGGCGTCCATGAACATTTGAGACAGGTTTCCGCCAAACGCCGACAGGACACCAAAGGCCGCCAGCGAATACACGATGCCGATGACCGAACAGCTCTTCAGCCCCTTGCCGATACGTTCCAGCCTGCCTGCACCCACGTTCTGGCCGCCGTAGGTGGCCATGGTGCTGCCCAGCGCGTCAAAGGTACAGCAAAACAGCTGGCTGACTTTGGCCCCCGCCGCCACGCTGGCCACATAGCTGGAGCCCAGCAGATTGACCGACGCCTGCAGCACGATGGAACCGATGGCCGTGATCGAGTACTGCAATCCCGTGGGAACGCCCATGCCGATGAGCCTTTTCACACAGGTTTTGTCCAGTTTCCAGTCCCGGCGGGTCAGCACAATCAGATCGCAGTGGCGAATGTAGCGGACGCACAGCAGCGAAGAAACGGCCTGCGAAATCACCGTCGCCCACGCCGCTCCCTCTACGCCCATGCCAAATGACACGATAAACAGCAAATCCAGCACCACGTTGAGCAGCGAGCAGATGACCAGATAGATCACCGGCGTGCGCGAATCGCCCAGAGAGCGAATGATGCTGAACAGCACGTTGTAGATGAACACCACCGGAATGCCCAGAAAGATCACAAAAATATAGGCATAGGCGTCATCCACGATATCCGACGGGGTATTCATCCATCCCAGCAGCGGACTGCACAGCGCACAGACCACCGCCGTTATGACCAGTGAAAACGTCACGGCCAGCAGGATGGCATTGACCACGAAGCGTTTCAGGCCGGGGTAGTCGCGCTCGCCGAATTTCTGGGCCACGGGGATGGCAAAGCCGTTGCACACGCCGATGCAGAATCCCAGCACCAGGAAGCTCAGGGAACCTGTGGAGCCAACGCCCGCCAGCGCCTTCACGCCCAGAAACTTGCCCACCACAATGGTATCCACCATGTTGTATACCTGCTGGAACAGCAAACCAAACAACAGCGGAAAGAAAAATTCCACAATGCGCCGCGTGGGTGAGCCCTCGGTCATATCCCGGACAAGCGTTCCGGCCATGCTGGCAGCCTCCTTTGCCAAATCGTAGCTGTACAGGCGCAAAGTATACGCCGGTCGATGCTGATTTGCAAGGGCTTTTTCCATGGAAATTCTCTTTTTTTCAAATGCTGCGCCGCGTGCCTTTCCAAAGGCCTCTTCATGGCTGATACGGACCGAAATCTACCACATTCTGGTTTTGTAATCATTGTAAAAACACTGTCGCCGACAAACCCGCCTCGCCAAAAATTCATCTTATAGAGTACAAGCAGATACAAAAGGGAGGGCATGCGGATGCGGCGCATTGCTTTGTTTACGTGTACGCTCTTTCTGGCGCTGACCGCCTGCGCGGCGCAGGCAGACGAGGTCGTGATCACTTTGGGAGGTGACTGCGTGCTGGGCACGCGCGAGGAATGGAAAGACGACGCCGAAACCTTTGACACCCTGATTGCCGAAAAAGGCTTCTACTGGTGCTTTTCAAAGATTTCCGAGCCGTTTCTCAATGACGACATCAGCCTGGTCAACCTGGAAACCGTGCTGCAAAGCCACTCCGAGGGCCATGCGCGCGGCAAGGAGTTCACCTTCCGCGGCGACCCGTCCTATACCGGTATTCTCAAAGCAGCCGGGATCGAACAGGTGAACATCGCCAACAACCACTACATCGACTTCGGCGGCAGCGGGCGCGAGAGCACGCGTGCGGCGCTGGAAGCTGCGGGCATCGGTTTCAGCGGCTACACCTACCGCTCGGTCGTGGAGGTGAACGGCTACCGCATCGGCTTCGCAGGCTGCCGCGAAACGGTGTATCTGGACCGCAAGGCGCCCGTGTACAACGACCTGGAGGCGCTCCGGGAGGCGGGCTGCGACGCGATCATCTATTCCTTTCACTGGGGCAAGGAGTATAGCCCCACCCATAACCAGACGCAGCGGCGAATGGCGGACTATGCCATCCAGCACGGCGCGGATATCGTGGTGGGCACCCATCCGCACTGTGTGCAGGGGGTGGAGCACCGGCGCGGCAGCCTGATTCTATGGAGCCTGGGCAATCTGGTGTTCGGCGGCACGCACGAGATGACCACCTTCGACGCGGTAGTGGCGCAGGTATCGCTTTGCTTCGACGGCGGCGAATATCAGGGCGCAAAGCTGCGGCTTTTGCCGGTGCTGACCTCCAGTGCGCGACCGGACAACAACTTCCAGCCCGAATGGGCCGAGGGGGCGGATTACGAGCGCATCATGGGCTTGATTCAGGATGACAGCGAAATGCAAATCGAGGCGGAGATGTGGTTCCCGGCGGGCTGACAAGGTACCTGTCACGATTTTTCCAGCGGCAGGCAGGCCGTGAACGTGGTTCCCACCCCCACCTTGCTGCGCACCCTGAGATGCCCTCCATGCGCCGACACGATGATGCGTGCGATGCTAAGTCCCAGCCCGTGCCCGCTGGTCTGGGATTTCCGGGCCTCGTCGCAGCGGTAGAAACGGTCGAACACCTTGGGCAGATCTTCGGCCGAAATGCCTGCGCCGGTGTCGGTCACGCTCAGGTAGCAGCTGCTGCCGTCGCGCCTTACCCCCAGCGTGATGCTGCCGCCCGCGGGCGTGTACTTGATGGCATTGTCCACCAGTATGCGCATGAGCTGCTTGATCATGCCCTTGTCGGCGCTGATGCGGGCATTCTGCGCGGGATTCAGTTCAAAGCGATGCGCCGGCGAAAGGAGCCTTGCCTCCCGATGGACCTCGCTCATCACCTCCAGGGGGTCAAATACCTCCATCTCCAGCATGAGCGTCTTTTTGTCGTGCCGGGCCAGAAACAGCAGGCGTTCCACCAGCTCCTTCATGCTGGCGGCCTCCTGCGAGATGGCGCTGATGCCCTCGTCCAGCACGGCCTTGTCGGTCTTGCCCCAGCGTTCCAGCATGCCCACATAGCCCTGGATGACCGCAATGGGCGTGCGCAGCTCATGGGACGCGTCGCTGACGAACTGCTTCTGGCTGTTGTAGCTCAGCTCGATGCGGTCCAACATGCCGTTAATGACCAGCGCAAGGTCCTTGAGCTCGTTTTTCGCGCCCTCCACGCTGATGCGGTCGCTCAGGTTGTTGGCGCTGAGGGCCGCGGCGGTTTCGGCCATGTCGGTGATGGGCTTGAGCACGCGGCGGTTCAGCCGGTCGCGGTGATTGAGAAAATAGCCTACCCGATACAGATCCAGGCACAGAAGTACCCAGAACAGGATGTTCATTTGATAGATCAGATCGTCCACTGGCCAGGCCGCCGCCACGCCCCCATCCACGGTGTCGACATAGAGCATGACGCGCCGCTGCCCATCCTTGTTAAAATCAGTAAACAGCAGTGCCAGCCGCTGCGCCATTCCCGGAAGGCCGCCTTCGTAGGGCTGCGGCAGCAAATACGCCTCCGTAAAGGGCAGGCCCGCAAGCTGCTCCTGCGTATAGACGCCATCCTGCGCGGGCGTCATGGCCGCCAGCTCGCCCAGCGCACGGTCCGCCGCCGGCCACTGCGCCACGCACAGCGCGATCATCGCCGCTGCCAGCACCGGCAGGGTGGTCAGAAGCAGCTGCCCCGAAAAGTGCAGCGCGATGCGCAGCGTAAGCGACAGCCGCAGATTGCTCAAAAGCCGGACCAGCGTGCCATGCACCGCGCGGGAAAAACGATCGAAGCCGTTTTCCCCGTTTCCCTTGCGCGTAGCCTTACCCAGGGGCCAGCCCTCCTCCGACGGGCGGCTTTTCTGTTTTTGCTTCTTTTTCTTACTCATAGCGGAACATGTATCCTACCGCACGGATGGTGTGGATGGTTTTGACGCCGAATTTATCGTCAATCTTCTGTCGCAGGTAGCGGATGTATACGTCCACGATGTTGGTATCGCCCGCGAACTCGTAGCCCCAGACGTTGCTGAGCAGCTCGTCGCGCGTGACGGCCGTGCCCTCGTGCTGCCAGAGATAGTTGAGCAGGTCAAACTCCTTTTTGGTCAGCATGATGGGCTCGCCGTCGAAGCTGGCGCCATAGCTGGCCGGCTCAATGCGCAGCTTGCCCGCCGTGCGCGCGCCGGTGCCTGCCGTGCGGTCCGCACGGTGCTTTTTCAGGTTCACGCGGATGCGGGCCAGCAGTTCCTCGATGGCGAAGGGCTTGGTCATATAATCGTCCGCGCCCATGTCCAGACCCATCACCTTGTCGCTTACGTCGTCCTTGGCGGTGAGCATGATGATGGGCACGTCGCTGGTTTGCCTCAGGCGGCGGCAGACTTCGATACCGCTCAGCTCCGGCAGCATCAGGTCCAGAATCATCAAATCGGGCTGCCAGCTCTCGCACAGCCCCAGCCCCGTGCGCCCGTCATGCGCCGCCTTCACCTCGTACCCCTCATGCTCCAGCTCCAGTGTCACGAAACGGGCGATCTTCACCTCGTCCTCAACGATCAGAATCTTGCTCATAACGCACTCCTCGCTCCCCTGTTTTGATAGGCAGGCCAAAAGGGCCCCTTGCCTGGGACCCTTCCGGTTAGCGGATATCCGCCTCGTGGTAGCCGTCGCCGTCATCCCGCACGTCCACGCTGCCGCCGTCCGGGAATTGCACGTTCACGGGGCGGGTGCCGCTGGCGGCGCTTTCGGTGCGGGGGGGAGGCGTAGGGCGCTCCTTTGGCTCCTCCTGGGAATGCTCCCGGGATTTTCCGCCGCTCTGGGAAAACTGCTGGGCGAAGCTGGATACCGTGTGCTGCACGTTTTCCCTGGCGTTTTTGACCATGCTGTCAAAGGTTTCGGAGGAAAACTCGCGGCTGTCGCGGTCGATATTGATGCGGTAGCCCAGCGCCAGCGCCACAATCAGCCCGATGACGCAGATATGCGGCGCGGTAATCAGCGTGAGCAGCACAAAGAGCGAACTGAGGTTGACGACCACGGCCTCGTCCTTGCGCACGCGCAGCCTGAGGCGGTAGAGAAAGGTGAACACGCCTTTGGCGCCTTTGCCCGCATCGCCAGAGGCGGGACCGGTCTTGAGCCGTCCGTTTTTCTCCAGGTCTACCAGCGCCCTGGCCAGGCTGCCGTTGTGATACTCCAGCAGGTTGACGGCCTCTTCGTAGGAGATGCCGCTCTTCTGCCGCAGAATTTCGATGTCCTCAAAGGTGTACTTTGCCATGCTTCCTGCCTCCTTGCGATGTCCCCTGGGAACGATGTCATCTTACCACAATTCCGGCCGGAATGCTTGAGGATTTTGCAAGAGCTTCATGAGAAAATGATGAGATTTCACATCATCTTTGCTTTCGTGCCGCCTTGGCGGCGAGCAGTGCGTCGGCGGTGTCCTGCGCATCCTTCTGGCGCTGGCGTTCGTCGCTTTTGGCACGGTGCCTGTCGGAAGCGGGTTTTGTGGAAGGCTGCGGGGCCCTGGACTGCTTCTCACGCGCACTGCGGCGGCGGACAAGCGCGGGCAGCGCTTCCTCCCATGGGAGTTTTCGCAGCGCGATGTCCAACACCAGCAGCACAAGCGCCAGCCACAACAGCGCCGGACGCAGCGCCAACCGGCTCGTGGCAGGGGATACGGGCGTCGCCCAGAAGTCCGTCTCATCCGACAGCACGCGGCCGCCTGTGCGGGCTGCAAGGTCCTCCAGGCTCTGGTCCGGCTGGATGCGCAGATCATATTCACCGGAGAAGCCGCGTACCGCGCCGCCCTCCTGCACGTGGACGGTTCCATCCTCGTCCGAATAGGTGATGCGAATGGCGAACGCCCCTTCCTGAGCGCAGGCCAGATCGCCCTCGTACTGTCCGGGCGCGGTTTCGTCCAGGCGAAGGGTCTCAAGCGTGCCGTCGGGCAAGGTGACGGAAGCCTCCGCCGATCCTGAAGCGGCCTGCGCCAGCGTATAACGGATGTGGACCGTCCCGTCCCCGGCCTGCGCGGTCAGTTCGCCCTCACGCTGCACGCCGGGCAGCAGGCGGGAAAGCACACCTCCGAAGAAGCGCGGCGCATCCTGCCAGGCCATGAAAGCGCCGGTCCACGCGCCCTCCACATCGCTGGTCCACGCGGCCACCTTGCCGGAGCCCGCGTTCCACCACGCCAGCAGCGGGTCCTCCGTATCGCTGGCCAGGGTCACGGTCGCGGTGGGCTTTTCCGCGGTGCACAGATAGCCGTCCACCTGCGGAAGGCCCTCAAAACCGGACAGGGCCTGCGCCTCCAGAATCACAGGGGTAAAGGTGTGGTTTTTTACATAGCTGTCGCTCACCAGCATGGTTTCCTTGGTAAAGATCTTGGGAATGCTGTCGAACTCGCCCACCTCATAGGCGCGCCCTCCGCCCAGCGTGGACAAAAGCCGCATCAGCTGCGTATTGGCGTCGCTGCCCACGGCCACGGTGGTCAGCGTGATGCCGGATTTTTGCATGGCCAGGGCGATGTTTTGGAAGCCCGTATCGGCGGGTTGCCCGTCGGAGAGGAAAATGACATGCTTCTGCGGCGTCTGGGCGCCTTGCAGCACACGATAGGCCTCATCCAGCGCGGAATAGAAGGCCGTGCCGCCATCCGCGCGCAAGGTGCCGATCTGGCTCTGCACATCGCTCAGGCTGCTCACACTCTGGAAGGGCACCACCCATTTGGCCGTATCGTCAAATCCGATTACGCCGATGTTGTCGCGTTCGCTCAGCACCTCCAGGGCGCTCATGGCGGCCTCCTTGGCCGCCTCAATGCGCGAGGCCCCGAACTGTCCGCTGGTCATGCTGCCCGATTTGTCGATGCAGATCACCAGCGACAGGGCCGGCATGCGCTGCTTGTTGCGCACGTCGATGCTGACCGGCAGAAGCGCTTCGAGGGACGTGCCCCGGTAGCCGCCCAGAGCGTAGCTGGCGTCGCCGCCCAGCACCAGCAGACCGCGTCCCAGGGCGCGCACGGCCTGATCCAGCGCCTGCCACTGCTGCTGAGAGGCATTCTCATATTCGATATTGTTGAGAATCACCGCATCGTAGGCCAGATAGCCCTCCGCGCCGGAGGGCATGGCGATGGGGCGGATGCGCTCCACCTGCATGCCGGATGCGGAGAACAGCTTCTCCGCCGTGCCGGATTCCTCCACCAGCAGCACGTTCGGCGCGCCCAGGACGCGCGCGTAGGCGGAGAGGTGGTTGTTCTGGCTCTGCGTATCCTCCCGGCTGACCAGACGCGCCTCATAGGTGACCACACCGGTCTTTTGCGCCGTTAGGGAAAAGGCATAGCGGTTCTCGCCCGCCTTGAGCGATACCTCGCGGGTATCGGTGGCCTCGCCGTTTTGATACAGCACCAGCGTAGCCGTCATGTCCGCATTCGCGTCGATGGTCACTGAAAGGGGCACGGCCTGTCCCTCGTACACCTCGGCAGGAGCCGTCAGTTCACTGATCTGCGCATCCGTTCCGGAGGCCGTCTCCAGCGGCAGCACGTCCACGCGCACGCCCGCGGCGGCCATCAGGTCCATCGTGGAAGCGGACAGCGCCGCCTTGCCGTCGCTGATCACGGTCACGCCGCCGTTGCCGCCGCTTGGCAACAGGGCTGACGCAAGGCGCAGCGCGCCGTCCAGATCGCTGCCGGACCGGTCCACGCTGGCGCTCACGCCCGTAAAGGCGGGCGCGCTGCCGGCCGGCGTATCCACCATGGCGTCGGCGCCAAAGGCGATCACACCGGCCTCCTGCCCCTGCGGCAGGCGCTCAAGCGCCCGGCTGACCCATTCCTCCGCCTGCGCGTGAAGCTGGCGGGTGGAATCCGACACGTCCATCAGCACCCACCTTTGCGCCGCGCCCGACGTGCTCAATACAGACGGGCCGGCCACAGCCAGCGCCAGCACAAGGCACAGAAGCAGGCGCGCGCAGAGCGTCACGCGGCGGCGCAACGACCTGCGGCGCACCCGATAGCGGCGGTCGATCAGCCACACGGCAGCCAGGCCCAGCGGGATGAGCGCCAGGGCCCAAAGTGATTCAAATGCCAGCCCCACGGCGGCTCACCTCCCATTCCAGCAGCATCACGGCAAACAGCGTCACAAGCACCCATCCGGTCCACTCACGGTGGCCGGAGGTCCCCTGCGCCTGCGCGCCCTCCATGGAGGCGGGCACGGTCAGGGTATCGCTTTCCTCCGGCGGGATGTGCAGAGCAAACGCCATCTCCCGCATCTGCCCATCCTCAAGGGTTTCCACGAGGCGGTACACGCCGGGCGCATCCGTATCGGAAAAGCTGTTCCCCTCCAGGGCGGACTGCCGCCCGTCCGGCGTCTCGACCCATGCGGATACGCTGCGCGCGTCCAGCACGAACGAAACGGGCATGCCGCAGCCGGCCGCCTCCACGGAAGCGGCAGCGTCCGGCAGAAGCCAGGAAAGCAGGTTCTGCACCAGCACCGGAAAGTCTGCCTTGAGGGGCAGATTGCTGTCGTGCAGGTCGAAGCCCAGCACTGCCGCGCGCCGCCCTCCCTCCTCAGACAGGGCCAGCATCGGCTGGCCGCCCGAGAGCAGCACGGGCATGCCGCCCGAAAGCGGCCTGAAGGAGCGGATGGCCACGTCCGTAAGCAGCAAATGCTCACAGATTGCCGCAGCTTCCTCACCCGTGGCGGCGCGCAGGGTTCCGTCCTCCTGAGCGGCCTCGCCGGGCGTGATACCGGCTACTGTCTCCGTAGGGTTCACGGCCCAAACAGCCCCTGTTTCGGGCAGGGTTTGAGGCAGAACGCCGTCATAGATATACAGATCGCATCCGGTGGCGGCCTGCACATCCTGCGGGCTCGCCAGCACCAGGTTCAGCTCCGGACGAAGGCGCAGCGCCTCCTCCAGAAACACGTTGCCCTCCGTCACCAGCAGGGCCGTATACTGCCGCCGGCTCTGCGCGACAGCCCAGCGCGTATCGTCCACGGCCAGTGCGCCGCCGGGCGATACGCGCGCCATGGCGCTGCGCGTGCCCTCCGGCACGGTCAGAAGCACGCCCTGGCTCTCCCCATCGGTCAGCGAAACGGCGCGCACGTCGCACAGCGCGCCATCCGCGTAGCATTCCACCTCCACCTGCACGTCCCCGCCCCAGCTGACCAGACGCACGAAGGCCGTGTTTTCCTCCGGCTGCAGGCTCATGTCCATCAGGCTTACGTTGGACGCGCCTTCCCCCACCGCGCGCAGGTGCGCGTCCTGCGGGATTTCCACGGTGCTGTCGGTGAATACGTAGATCTCCATGCCGGACGTCTCGCGCTTCATGGCCGCGGCCAGCGACATTGCCCCCGACAAATCCGCGCCTCCGTTGCCGGCTTCCAGGCTTCGAATGGCATGCTCAGCCAGGGCATGATCCGTGCTGCGCGATACGACCGGTGAAAAGGAAGCTCCTGCCGCAAGCACGGTGACGGCATCCCCGTCGCGCATCCCGCTCAGCAGGTCCAGCGCCTGCCGCTTTGCCTCCTCCATGCGCGACACGCCCTGTTCATTCACCGCCTGCATGCTGGCGGACAGGTCAAATACAAATACGCTTTCTCCCTTGAGGCCGCCCGCGGTGACCGGGCGCATCAGCGCAAGCGCAAGCAGCGCCACCATCGCCAGTTGCAGCCACAGAAGCAACTGGCTCCTGAGCCGCTGAAACGGACGGTTCTGGCGGGTGCGTTCTTCGGTTTTTTTCCATAGAAGCAGGCTGGGAACCGGCGTGCGCCGGGCCTTTCGCTTGAGCACATAGAGCGCGATCACCGGCAAAAAGCCGAGAAACGCCCACGCGCCCGCGGGATTCAGCCATTCCATCGCGTCTTTTTCCCCCTCTTGTGAATCAGGCGATCAGCCCGGCGGCACTGAGCGCGCGGATGAGCTGATCCTCAAACGCCTCCTCCGGCACGATCAGGCCATGGCTTACCCCCCGCGTCCGGCAGAAGTCCGATATTTCCTCCACATAGGCGCGCGCAGTTTCGCGGTAGCGCCGGAGCGCCTCATATCCGCCGCTGGTCAGGAAGCGTTCGCCCGTCTCGCTGTCCACCAGCTCGGCCGTGTCCTCCAGCTGCGGGTCCCACTCGGCGGGGCTCCACACCTGCAAAACGGACGTTTCCTGCTTGCGGTACAGAAGGGAAAGCACGGCCTTTTCCCAGCCGTCCAGCAAATCGCCGATGAGCACGGACGCGCCCCTGCCGCCGGCAAGCCTCAGGGCGGGCACAGCGGTTTCGATCATCGCGCGGCCCTGAGGCTGCACGTTTTCCAGAAATGCGGACAGCTCGGGATAGCAATGCCGGCCCCGGAGCGGGCGTGTATGCCGCTCTCCCCCGCCGCCCAGCGTATACACCGTCACGCTGTCGCCGCCGCACAGGCACAGGTAGCCCAGCGTCTGCGCCAACTGGCATGCGGGTTCCCACTTGCCGAAATCCATGGAGGCGCTCGCGTCCACGATCAGGTGGACACGCTGCTCCTGCTCCTCCATAAAGAGCTTCAAAAACAGCTTGTCAAAGCGTGCGTAGGCATTCCAGTCCACGCGCCGGATATCGTCGCCCGCAGCGTATTCGCGGAAATCCGAAAATTCCACGCTACTGCCCAGCGCCCGCGAACGCCTCAGTCCCCCGCTGCCGCCCGCCGCCGGGTGACGCATGCGCAGGGCCAGCGCGTCCAGCCGCTTCAAAAACGAATCGCTCAGCATCGTGCTCATCCTCTCCCGCTTCAGCCGCGCGGAAGCTGCGCAAGCAGCGATGCGATCACGCCCTCCACCGTTTCGCCCTGTGCCATGCCCTCAAAGCTCAGGGCGATGCGGTGCCTGAGGCACGCGGGCGCAACGGCTTCGATGTCCTCAAAGGCCACGTTGTAGCGCCCGTTCATCAGCGCGCGGGCGCGCGAGGTGGCGATCAGCGCCTGCGCCGCGCGCGGGCTCGCGCCGAAACGCACGCAGCGGCGCACCACCTCCGGGCTCTGCTCCAGTTCGGGATGCGTCGCCAAAACCAGCCTGAGCGCAAAGTCTCTCACGGCCTGCGCCACAGGCACCTCCTGTGCCACCGCCCGCAGACCCATGAGCGTATCCGCATCAGCCACGCACCGGGCATGGCTGGTCTGGGGTACGGTGGTCAGGCCCACGATTTCGGCCAGCTCCTCCAGGGTGGGAAAATCCACCAGAATTTTGAGCATGAAGCGGTCCAGCTGCGCCTCCGGCAAGGGATAGGTGCCTTCCTGCTCCATGGGATTCTGCGTGGCCAGCACGAAGTAGGGCTCCGAGAGCGCATGCGTTTCGCCGCCCACGGTGACGGAGTGCTCCTGCATGGCCTCCAGAAGCGCCGCCTGCGTTTTGGGCGTGGCGCGGTTGATCTCGTCCGCCAGCACGATGGAGGCAAACAGCGGTCCCTTGCGGAAGCGGAACTCGTTGCCGGCCTCGGTCTTGACGATGATGCTGGTGCCGGTGATATCGGCGGGCATCAGGTCGGGCGTAAACTGAATGCGGCTGAAGGGCAGGTCAAACACGCTGGAGAGCGTGCGCACCAGCCGTGTCTTGCCCAGGCCCGGCACGCCCTCCAGCAGCACGTTGCCGCCTGCGATGAGCGCCGTGAGCAGCTGCTCCACCACGCGCTCCTGTCCGATGATCTCCTTGGCGATTTCACTCCGGATGGCTTGTACCGTATCAAAAAAGGACTTGATCTGCTCCTGTGGAATCATGCCCCGCATCCTCCTTAATCATTGCGCAAGCGCATTAAAGTACGTTTCGACCCACTGACGGGCGTAGGCTGGAAGGTCCGCATCCTGCGCGGCCTCCACGGCCGCCTCGCGGTACTCCGGCAGCGCCTGCCGGTAGGGCACGCTGCCCTCCAGGCTGCCCGCACCGTTTCCGGCCTCCCCCTCCAGAATCTCCCCCTCGCCCATCTGGCCGCGCTCGTTTTGAACCTCGCCGGATGTGCCCAGCCGTGTGGGGTCATAGATGGCCTCATAGGCCGCGACTTTCTTTTCCGGCGAGGCCGTGCCCTGCGCGGGCGCTGCCGCCTGCGCGGGATTCATACCCCCGTCCCCGTCGGACGAGCCCAGGCTGGCCCCGCCGCCGGGTTGCCCCTGTCCCTCCTGATCGCTCGCGCCCTGCTGTCCTGCGCCGCTATGCGCCAGCGAAGCGAGGGTGCCCTGAGCGCTCTGCATGCCCGAACGCGCCGCCGCGCCTCGCACCATGCCGGTCAGGGCCAGTGCCTGCGCGCTGGCGGCCGTCTGTCCGGACGCGGCGGCCGTCAGCGCGGAGAGGGCCTGCCGCGCCTCGCCGGAGGCCAACGCCTGCGCCGCCTGGCTGAGCTGCTGAGCGGCCGTCTGGTCCGAGGCCTTGGCTGCCGCGTCGGAAAGCAGCGCTTCCGCGTCTCCCGCCTCCAATGCCTGCTGCGCGGCCGGCGTGTCGCCATCCTCCAGCGACTGTGCCAGCGCGTTAAGACCAGCGGCGCGCATGGCATCCAGCGCATCCCTGGCCGTGCGCGCCTCCAGGCTTTCCACCTTGCGCTCGGCGGTGTCGATGGCGGTCAAAGCGTCGCGTACGCTTTCCGCACGGCGCAGTTCACCCGACAGTTCCCCCAGCAGTCTTCGCAGCTCCGGGGTTTCGGCGGCCTCCGCGTCCAGCGCTGTGGCGCCCTCGTCCACCTTTTGCGCCTGCTCCACCATTTCGGCATGAAACGCTTCCTGCGCCCGGATGGCCTGCGCCTGCGGGTTGGGAATCAGGAAGCTCACGCCCATCAGCGCCGCGCACGCCAGCGTACCGATCCAGGACAGCCGGG
>UQEF01000063.1 GCA_900540045.1 uncultured Eubacteriales bacterium
AGGACGCAAGAAACGCGGCTCTTTCCAAAACCATGGGTTTTTCAACGGTCTGAGCAGCTCCGGGGCATTTGCCCCGGAGCTGCTGTGCTTTTGGTTTCAAGAGTGTCGCGCGCAAAAGCGCCGCCGCCCTTACAGCTCCGCTTCCTCCCAAAGCTCCGTGCCCGTCCCCAGCCGCAGGGCCGTGCAGAAACCCGCCTGCCGCGCCAGTGCCGCCGCCTGTGGAAAGGCGTGGGCCAGATACCGCCGGTCATGGCAGTCGGAGGTGAGGGTGATTCTCCCGCCCAGCTCGCGCCAGGCGCACAGCAGTTCCAGCGTGGGATAGGGCGTGGTCAGGTAGCCGCGCGCCATGCCCCCGGTGTTGATTTCCAGAACGCCGCCGCAGGGGAAGGCGCGCTCCAGCGCGGAGAGCGCCAGACGGCGGTAGGCGGGGTCCGCCTCGTCAAACAGCGAGAGGGAAGCGGCATATTTGCGCAGCAGGTCAAAGTGGCCGATGATCTGCGGCCGGTCGCGCAGGAGGGCGTTTACTTCGATGGCGAAATAGTCGCGCGCCATGGCCAGCCCGTCGCCATGGTACACCTCATCCACATAGCGGCGCAGCAGCACGGGGTCCCCGTCCACGGCCACGGGCGCGCCGGCGTAGCTTTCGCAGAGGTAGTGGGCCGAGCCGATGAGGTAATCCGCTTCGGCACAGGCCGCGCGGCGGCAGTCCGGATGGGCCAGCGCGTCCAGCTCAAGCCCGGCCCACAGGCGCGGAAAGCCGGGCTCCGGCGCCGCCTGCAGGGCGCGAAGCTCCGCAAAGTAGCCCGCCTGCACGTCCGGAGCCATGGAATAGTCTGGGTCAAAGCCCTGACAGGCGTGGCTTGAGAATCCCAGGCTCACAAAGTCCAAAGCGCGGGCTGCCTCCACCATGGCGGGGATGGCGTCCGCGCCGTCGCACCAGCGGGAATGGGTGTGGGCATTGCTCGAAAACGTCATTGCATGCGCTCCTGCTTCACCTTTTTGTCGATCACGTGGCGGCGGGCCAGCTCGCGCACCACATCCTCCAGCGAAATGCCCATCTCCACCATCAGTACCATGGCGTGGTAGACCAGATCGCCCAGCTCGTAGGTGGTCTCGGCCTTGTCGCCCTTTGCGCCGCCGATGAGCACCTCGGTGCATTCCTCGCCGACCTTCTTGAGAATCTTGTCGCGGCCCTTCTCAAAGAGATAGGTGGTGTAGCTGCCTTCCTTGGGCGAGGTCTTGCGCCCGGCAATGACCTCCATCAGAGCGGAGAGGGAGAAGGGGCGAATGTCCTCGCTTTCATACAGGCCGTTGAAAAAGCAGCTCTCGCTGCCCGTGTGGCAGGCGGGACCGGCCTTCTTGACCTGCGCTACCAGCGCGTCGCCGTCGCAGTCGGCGGTGAGGGAAACCAGCGTCTGCACATTGCCGCTGGTTTCGCCCTTGCGCCAGAGGCACTGGCGGCTGCGGCTGTAAAAGCAGGTGCGCTTTTCCTCCAGGGTGATTTTGAGGCTTTCCCGGTTCATGTAGGCGAGGGTCAGCACCTCGTGGGTCACATAGTCCTGTACCACCACGGGGATGAGGCCCTTTTCATCGAATTTGAGCCCTGAGACGAGCGTTTCATAATCCATCGTTGCCATCCTCCACAAGGCGCATGGGTACGCCGTTTTCGTTGAGCCAGCGCTTGAGGGCGCGGATATCCACCTCGCGCGAATGGAAGATGGAGGCGGCCAGCCCCGCATCCACGCAGTCAAGGCGGAACACGTCCAGAAAATCCTCGCGGCGGCCCGCGCCGCCGGAGGCGATGATGGGCACGGATACCGCCTCGCCCACGGCCCGGAGCATTTCCAGATCAAAGCCCCGACGCACGCCGTCGGTGTCGATGGAGTTGACCACGACCTCGCCCGCGCCGCTGTCCACGCCGCGCCTGACCCAGTCGATGGCATCCAGCCCCGTATCGTCGCGCCCGCCGCGGGCAAAGATGTGGAAGCGCCCGTCCACGCGCTTGACATCCATGCTCAGCACCACGCACTGGTCGCCGTAGCGCTTGGCCGCGCGGGCGATGAGCGAGGGGTCGCGGATAGCGCCGCTGTTGACGCTGACCTTGTCCGCCCCGCATTTGAGCACGCGGTCAAAATCATCCAGGGTATTGATGCTGCCGCCCACGGTGAGGGGGATGAACACCTCCGCCGCCACGGCGCGCAGCGCGTCCGCAAACAGCGGGCGGCCCTCGGCGCTGGCGGTGATGTCGTAAAACACCAGCTCGTCCGCGCCGGAATCGTTATAGAAGCGGGCGAGCGCCACGGGATCGTCCACGTCGCGCAGACCCTCGAAGTTCACGCCTTTGACCACCCGGCCGTTTCGCACGTCCAGGCAGGGGATGATGCGCCGGGTCAGCATGGCTGCGCCTCCCCTCTGGCGATGGCCAGCGCACGCTCCAGACGGAGCTTTCCAGCATAGAGTGCCTTGCCCAGAATGCAGCCGTAGAGGCCCATGTCGCGAAGCGCCGCGATCTCGGTTTCAAAGCTGACCCCGCCGGAGGCGATGACCTGAAGCCCGGCGATGCCGGACAGGCGCGCATAGACATCAAGGTTGGTGCCGGAAAGCGCGCCGTCGCGTCCGATGTCGGTATAGATGACGGTGGCCACGCCCGCGTCCGCGAGCTTTTGGCAGAAGGCCACGCCGTCCAGATCGCTCACCTCGCGCCAGCCGCGCGTGGCCACCTTGCCGCCGCGCGCGTCCACGCCCACGGCGATGCGCGCGCCCCAGCGCGCGACCAACCGCTCGACCATGCCGAAATCCTCCACCGCCACGGTGCCAAGGATCACCCGGTCCGCACCCAGAGCGAGCGTGGCTTCTACGTCGGCTTCGGTGCGCATGCCGCCGCCCACCTCTACGCTGAGCGGCAGCTTGCACAGCTGCCCGATGACGGTGCGGTTCTGAGGGCTGCCGTCCTTCGCACCGTCCAGATCGACGGCGTGCAGGCAGGTGGCTCCGGCCTGCACAAAGCCCTGCGCCACGGCCACGGGATCGTCGCCGTAGACGGTCATGCGGTCGTAATCCCCCTGCGTCAGGCGCACCACGCGGCCACCCCGCAGGTCGATCGCCGGATAGATCAGCATGCCGCATCCTCCTCTCCCATGGCGAAGGCCCGCAGGATGCGCAGGCCTACCGCGCCGCTCTTTTCCGGGTGAAACTGCGTGCCGCACACGCTGCCGCGCCTGACGGCGCCTGCGACGGTGACTCCGCCGTAATCGGAGCTTGCGGCGAGCGCCTCGCCGCAGCCGGTTGCGTAGAACGAATGCACATAGTAGACGAAATCTCCCTCGCGCACGCCGGCGAGCAGCGGGTCCTCCGGGCGGTTGAGGTGCAGGCTGTTCCAGCCCATGTGCGGCACCTTTGCGCCGGGGGCGAGAACGGGCGCGAGGGGCCGCACCTCGCCGGGAATCAGGCCAAGGCCCGCGTGCTCGCCATATTCATGGCTCTTGTCAAAGAGAAGCTGCATGCCAAGGCAGATGCCCATGAGCGGCTTGCCCTGTCCGGCAAGGTCGCGCAGCAGCGCATCCAGCCTGAGGACGTGAAGTTTCGCCGCCGCATCGCCAAAGGCCCCCACGCCCGGCAAAATGATGCGGTCCGCCGCGCGCAGCGCGTTTTCCTCGCGTGTGACGGTGCATTGCGCGCCGATATGTCTGAGCGAGCAGGTGAGCGAATAGAGGTTGCCCACCCCGTAATCCACCACGGCGATCATGGCGCGTCCCCTCCCAGCGTACCCTTGGTGGAGGGAATTTCCCCGGCGGCGGCGGGGTCGATCTCGCAGGCCTCGCGCAGGGCGCGGGCTACGGCCTTGAAGATGCCCTCAATGATGTGATGCGTGTTCTTGCCCGCCAGCAGCCGGATGTGCAGCGTGATGGCCGCCTCGCGCACGAGGGCGAGGAAGAACTCCTCCACAAGCTCGGTATCGAACGTGCCCACCTTCTGCGCGGGCAGGGGCGCGTCAAAGCCGAGGCAGGCCCGGCCGCTGAGGTCCACGGCCACAAGCGCCAGCACCTCGTCCATGGGCAGGAGGCGCTGGCCGTAGCGCCGCACGCCCCGCTTATCGCCCAGGGCGGAGCGCAGCGCTTGCCCCAGCGCGATGCCGATGTCCTCCACGGTATGGTGGTCGTCCACCTGCGTATCGCCCGTGCAGCTCACGCGCAGGTCAAAGCGGGCATGGGCGGCAAGAAGGGTGAGCATGTGGTCCAGAAAGCCGCAGCCGGTGCGGATGTCGCTCTGTCCCATGCCGTCGAGATTCAGAGTGAGAGAAATATCGGTCTCGGCGGTTTTGCGTTGGATGGTCGCGCTTCTCATGATATCGTCCTTTCCGACAGAATGGCACGGGTTTCCAGCACGAGGCGGCGCATCTGCTCCCGCGTGCCGATGGAGATGCGTACATGCTCCCTTAGGGCCGGGTCATCCCAGCAGCGGATGAGCACGCCGCGCGCCTTGAGCGCCTCGTAGTAGCCGCGCGCGGTCAGCGCGGGATGGGCCGCAAAGAGAAAGTTGGCGCGGCTGTCCGTCATGGAAAAGCCCAGGCCGCGAAGCTCCGCCGCCGTCTCCCCGCGCTGGCGCACGACGCTTTGCACACAGGCTTCGAAGTAGGCGGTATCGCGCATGGCCTCGATGCCGGCCAGCATGCTCAGGCGGTTGATGTTATAGGGGTGAAAGCTGCACCGGACGCGGTTGAGGTCGTCGATGACGGGGGCATTGGCAAGGACGTAGCCCAGCCGTGCGCCTGCCAGCGAGCGCGACTTGGAGAACGTGCGCACGATGAGCAGGTTGGGGCAGGACGCAAGCAGGGGCAGGGCGCTTTCGCCGCCGAAGTCCACATACGCCTCGTCCACCAGCACGATATGGTGGGGATTCGCGCGCACGATGCGCTCGACCTCCGCAAGCGGAAGGGAGATGCCGGTGGGCGCGTTGGGGTTGGCCAGCACCACCATGCCGCCCGTGCCGAGAAACGGTTCCACGGGCACGGTGAAATCCTCACGCAGGGGCACGGCGTTCGTGGGTACGCGGAACAGGTTTGCAAACACCCGGTAGAAGCCGTAGCTCACCGCGGGGAAGGTGACGGGATGGGCTCCGTCCGCAAAAGCGAGGAAACTGAAACCCAGCACCTCGTCCGAGCCGTTGCCGCAGAATACGTTGTCCGGCGAAAGCCCATATGTGTCCGCGATGGCGCGGCGAAGCGGCAGGGCCGTGGGGTCGGAGTAGAGGTTGAGGCGGGAGACTTCCTCGCGGCTGAGCGCGTCCAGCACGCGGGGCGAGGGGGGAAAGGGGCTTTCGTTGGTGTTGAGCTTGATATACTCGCGGCCCTGAGGCTGCTCGCCCGGCACATAGGGGTCAAGCCCGGCGAGCGCGGAAATGAGAAAATCGCTCATGAACGGCCCTCCATGCGCACGGCCACGGCGTTGGCGTGCGCGTCCAGCCCTTCGCGGCGGGCAAAGCGCATCACGTCCCCGGATACCTTTTCAAGCGCCGCGGGGGTGTAATACAGGTAGCTGGACCGGCGGCAGAAATCATCCACGCCCAAAGGAGAGGAATAGCGCGCGGTGCCGCTGGTGGGCAAGGTGTGGTTGGGCCCGGCCAGATAGTCGCCCAAAGGTTCGGGGCAGCTGCGGCCCAAAAACACGCTTCCGGCGTTATGCACCATGGGCAGCAGGCCGAAGGGATCGTCCACGCACAGTTCGAGGTGCTCCGGGGCGATCTCGTCCGCCAGACGCGCGGCGGTTTCCAGGCTGTCCACCACGAGGATGCGGCCGTTTTGCTCGATGGAGGTCCGGGCGATTTCCTCGCGCGGAAGCAGCTTGAGCTGCCGTTCCACTTCGGCCGCCACCTTACGCGCCAGCGAGGCGTCGGTCACGGCCAGCCACGCCGAGGAAAGCCGGTCATGCTCGGCCTGTGAAAGCAGGTCCGCGGCCAGATGGACGGGGTTGCTGTTTGCGTCGGAGACGATCATGATTTCGCTGGGCCCGGCGATCATGTCGATGTCGCACAGGCCGCGCGCATAGCACAGCTGCTTGGCGGTGGCCACATAGATGTTGCCGGGGCCGACGATCTTGTCCACCTTGGGCACGGTCTGCGTGCCGAAGGCCAGCGCGGCGATAGCCTGCGCCCCGCCCGCGCGCACCACCGTGCGCACGCCGGCGAGCTTTGCGGCCGCCAGAATGGGGGCGGGTACCTTGCCGTCCGGGCCGGGCGGGGTGGCCATGACGATGGTTTCCACCCCGGCGATTTTGGCGGGAATGGCATCCATCAGCACGCTGGAGGGATAGCGGGCCGTGCCACCGGGCACATACAGCCCGGCGCTCGCCAGCGGCAGCACGCGCTGTCCCACCACCACACCCGGAGAGGGCGTATCCACAAAGCCGGCGCGTTTTTGCAGGCGGTGGAAGCGTTCGATGTTGCGCGCAGCCAGCTTGAGCGTATCGAGAAATTCCGGCTCCACCTGGGAAAACGCCGCGTCCAGCTCCGCCTGGGGCACCAGAAGGCCGTCGGGCCGCGCACCGTCGAATGCTTCGCAATAGTCCAATACGGCTTCGTCGCCGCGCAGGCGCACATCCTCCACGATGGCTTCCACTGCCTGCGTCACGTCGCGCTTGACCTCGGCGGCGCGGTCCAGAAGCTGGGCGGCGGGCTGTCCCTCATAGGATACGATGCGGATCATGGGCGTTCCTCCTTTTGATTCAGCTGGGCCTGAATGCCGGACAGCAGACTCGATATGGCCGGCTCCTTGAACTTCATGGCGGCCTTGTTGGCGATGAAGCGCGCGCTGATGGGCAAAATCTCGCGGGTGACCTCCAGATTGTTCTGCCGGAGGGTGGTCCCCGTTTCCACGATGTCCACGATCACATCGCTCAGCCCCAGCAGCGGCGCCAGCTCGATGGAGCCGTTGAGCTTGATGATCTCGATTTCCCGGCTCTGCGCGGCATAGAAGCGCCGGGCGATGGCCGGATACTTGGTGGCCACGCGCAGCGGCCGCTGGCGGTCCTCCCGGAAGCCCACGGGCGCGGCCTCCGCCATGCGGCATTTGCCAAAGCCCAGGTCCAGCAGCTCGTATACGTCGCTTCCGCCCTCCAAAAGCACGTCCTTGCCCACCACGCCCACGTCCGCCGCGCCATGCTCCACATAGATGGCCACGTCCGAGGGCTTGACCAAAAGGTAACTCATGTCGCCTTTTTCATCGGTCAGCACCAGCCGGCGGTCATCCTGCTCCATGGCGGCACAGTCGTAGCCGGCGGCCTTGAACAGGCGGTATACCTTGTCGCCAAGCCGTCCCTTGGGTAATGCCACGTTCAGCATGCGCCGCTCACCTCCTCCAGCGCCCCGTCCCGATAGCGCATCGTGCGGCCCGCGCGCAGGCCGGGGGGCGGCATCTGTGCCGCCAGCACGCGCAGGCCCTGCGCCCTGAGCCCCTCCAGCGCACGAAACACACCGGGCGCCTCGTCGCGCGCGCTGTAGAGTACCAGCACGTCCACATCGTCGCTCGCGGGCCGGGCAAGCACGCGCTGCAGCTGGTCAAGGTAGAGGGCAAAGCCCAGACCGTCGCCTGCCTTGCCGAATTTGCGCATCAGCTTGTCGTAGCGGCCGCCGCTGAGCGCCACGCGCGGCGCGCCTTCCACGTATCCCTGGAACACCAGGCCATTGTAGTAATCCAGATCATTGAGAATGGAAAAATCCAGCCGCACATGCCCGCATAAGTCCATCGCGTCCAGTGCCGCGTACAGGCTGGAAAGCTCGCCCACGGCCTGTTTCATGTCCGCTCCCACGGCGATATCCGCCGCGCGGCGCAGGGTTTGGGTAAAATCGCCGCAGAGCCCGGGCAGCTGCGCAATACGGCCTGCATAGAAGGGCGCGATCTGCCACTGAGAAAGCTGGCGAGCGAGTTCGTGCGCGTTCTTCTGGCGGATGAGGCGGATGGCCTGCTCGCGCTGCGAGCCGTCCAGCCCCGCATCAGCCAGCAGCCCGCCCGCAAAGCCCATATGACTGATATCCAGCACAAAGCCCGCCCCGGTGAGCCGCAGGCTCTCGATGGCCAGGCGCAGCACTTCGCATGCGCCATAGAGATCTACCTCGCCCAGCAGCTCCACACCCAGCTGGCCGATCTCGGTAAACTCGTGGTCGGTGGGGGAAAGGCGATATACGCTTTCATGGTAGTACAGCTTTTCCACCTGCCCCCGCTCCGGCCGCGCCCGCTTGACGATGGACAGCGTCACATCAGGCCTGAGGGCCATGAGCTGGCCGCTTGCGCCGGTAAAGCTGAGCACGCTTTCGCTGGTGAGAAAGCTCTTGTTTTCCAGATAGAGTGCATACTCTTCAAAACGGCGCATGGGAAAGCGCGCATAGCCATAGCTTTCATACAGGCCGCGCAGGCTGAGCACCAGGCGCTCCTGGGGGCTGAGCACATCGGGAACGGACATGGGACCCCTCCTTCCGGGATGGTGGACAGTATAGCACGCTTTAACACTTTAGTCAAGCAACGCAATAAATTTCTTCTTTGATTGAACTATCACGCCGAAAAGAACAGCGTGTGAAACGGTCGAAAAAGGGGCGGCCTTGCAGCCGCCCCGATTGTTCCCTTGAAACGCCCATCCGCCGGATCAGGCTTCCGGTTCCATCAGGCCCAGATCGCCGTCCTTGCGCAGATAGAGCACGTTGGTGCGGTCGGTCTCCACGTTAACAAACACGAAGAAGCTGTGTCCCAACAGTTCCATCTGCAAAATGGCATCCTCTACGCTCATCGGGCGCACCGGGAAGGTCTTGTGGCGCACCACCTTGGGAGCCGGCCCGTCCTCGCTGACGGTTTCGACGCTCGCGGCGTCGTACTCCAGTTCGCCGGGCTTGAACGCATCCTCACGCAGGCGTTTGCCCAGCTTGGTGCGGTGTTTGTGGATCTGCCGTTCCAGCTTGGCCAGGGCCTGGTCGATGCTGACGTAGAGGTTGTCGTCGTTCGACGCCTCGGCACGGAGCACCACACCTTCAAAGGGAACGGTGATTTCACAGGTGCGGCGGTTATTCTTTTCACGTGTCAGGCGCACAAAAATTTCGGTGTTGGGATTGAGATAGCGCTCCATTTTCGAAGTCTTTTTCAAAACGCGTTCGCTCACGCCGGGGCTGACTACCATGTTTTTGCCGGTGATGGTCGTTTTCATATTTGGAAACTCCTTACTATGTAATGGGGAAGGATGTCAGGCGGAATGCCTTGCGGCGCTCCGGCTGAAACCGGAAGAACGAGAAAATGATGCGTGTGCCAATGGAACCACGCTCCTTTCCAACAAGTGATGCGGGCACGGTCAGCCCGCACCATCCGGTTTTCTGAATCCACCTTTTCCTTGCCCTTGCTTGGTATATTCTGTTCGACGCGAAGCGGTCCGATTCCTGCTGCAATGGGGGAAACATCCAAAGCATTTACACTTTCGTCACAGTTGACTCCTGAAAATGGAAAGTATGGCGCAAAAGAGAAAAAGAAAATCCAAAAAATATTTAAAAAATGTGAACAATTTGGCAGGCTGATCCGTCTTATAGGATGAATGGCAGTGGTTTTAGCGGCGAAGGTCCTCCGGGCTTTCTGAAGGAGCTGCCGCCGATAACGATAGAATATTTTAAGGAAGCATAGGAATCAGGGAGGTAGAGATCATGAAAAAACGTCGCATGCGGCTGGCGGCTCTGCTGATGGCAGCCATGATGCTCTGTGGACTGGCCGTTGCAGAGCCTGTGCACGAGCATCAGTGGAGCGCATGGCAGAAAAGTGCGGATCATCCGAGTCAGGAAACCCGCACCTGCCTTGAATGCAGCGCTGTTGAAACGCGGGAACATGAGAGGGGCGCGTGGATCGATCAGGGCGACGGCACGGAAAAGCACATCTGCAAAAATTGCCAGAAAGAAGAGATTCGCAAGATTGAGACGCCTTTGGAACCCTTGGGCGACGACGTTGGCGACGAGGGCGGAGGCGCCAGCTTGCTGAAGGGGGACGGCACAGGCACGGACCCGAACGCGGGCACAGGCACAGGTACGGACCCGAACGCGGGCGCGGGTACAGACCCGAACGCAGGCGCGGGCGCTGATCCGAATGCAGGCGCAGGCACGGACCCGAATGCAGGCGCAGGTACTGATCCGAATGCAGGCACAGATACGGACCCGAACGCGGGCGCGGGTACGGGCACAGACCCGAACGCGGGCACAGGCACTGATCCGAACGCAGGCGCGGGTACAGGCACAGACCCGAACGCGGGTACGGGCACAGACCCGAACGCGGGCACAGGTACAGGCACTGATCCGAATGCAGGCACAGGTACGGACCCGAATGCAGGCACAGGTACGGACCCGAACGCAGGCACAGGCACTGATCCGAACGCAGGCACAGGCACGGACCCGAACGCGGGCACAGACACGGACCCGAACGCGGGCACAGACATTGAGAACTTGGGTGAGGATCCGGATGAAGGTCCGATAGTCAAACAGGCGCAGATACAGATCAACCTGGTTGTGGACTCCAGCGAGGCAAAGGCCGGGGATACGCTTACGTATACGGCTACCGTGAAAAACGACGGTACGGCTGACGCTCAGAATGTAAAGGTCAGCTTCACACTGCCGGGAGAACTCCAAATTGCAGAAACGTCCTACGGCGGTCTCCAGGCCGAATCCACGCTTGCGCAGCTGCAACAGGGAGAGGAGGCCACCGTCTGGCTCAAGGCAAAGGTGCTGGAGAGTGCCGCTCATGGTACAAAGCTGACGGTTACGGCTTCGGCTGACGGAACGGTTTCGAACGCACAGGAAACAGCGCTTTTGGAGCATCCGCAAGTAACGCTGGCCTGCATTGCAGGCAGCAATACGGCTACGGAAGGCGAAACGCTGCAATATACGGTTACGCTTGCCAACACCGGCAAAGGGCCGGCTGCCAATGTGGCCGTTGCGATTACGCTCCCGCAGGGCGTCGAGAACGCGACCCCGACGGCGCCTGATGGAACTTCCTATGCGGGCGGCATCTGGACGGTACCTGCACTGGCAGTGGGCGAGAGCCTGTCGCTTGTCCTGCAGGCCACGGTAAAGGGCGGTATGGCTGATGGAACGGACCTGACCGCACAGGCCCAGGTGACGGGCGTTTCCAGGAGTCTGGCCGATGGCAGCGTGGCGCCGGAGATGCTTGCGGCGCCCATTGCAGCCAGCGCGCCGGTCACTTTGTCCGCGCCCACCCTCGCCATCGGGCTGGCTGTGGACAAAACATCAGCCGCCACGGGCAGCGTTGTGAACTATATCGTTACCGTATCCAACAAGGGAAGCGCTGCGGCCGATAAAGTGGGCGTAACGGTCAGCCTGCCGGCTGCCAACCTGCAGCTGGGTACGGTTACGCCCAGGGAAGGTACCAGCTGGGATGGAAACGCCGGGAAATGGACCATTCCTTCGCTGGCCCCGGGTACGGAGAGCACCCTGAAACTGGAGGCGGTCGTGACCGCCGTTCAGCCGGGCGAAACCGTCACGGGTGGCGCCTCGATTGTGGAAGCCGGCGGAGCAGCCATGCCTGCGCCTTTGTCGGCAAGCGCGGCCTTCGCGGGTGAAAACGCCGCGGTCCATCTCTCGATCACCAAAACGGCGGACCGTCTCGGAGCACAGCCCGGAGAGGAGCTTCGCTATACGCTGGTGGTCACCAACAACGGCAAGGCAGCCATCAGCAGTATCCAGGTGAGCGACAAGCTGCCCGACAAGCTGCTCTTTGCGGGCAAGGAGCTCAGCCAGGGTACGACCTATGACGAGGCCACCGGCCTGTGGACCATTCCCATGCTGGAAGGGGGCGCGCAGGCGACGCTGGTGATCAAAACCGTCGTGCTGGATGCTACAGTGGGCGTAAACCTGGTCAACACGGCCGAAATCATCAGCGTGGCTGGTGCTGAACCTGCCGTGCATCCCACGGCGACCGCGTCGGTGCTTATCAACGCGCTCAACTATGGATTCCTCACCGTCAACAAGACGGTAACAGGCAGCGGGGCCAGCAAGCAGCGCGACTTCCCCTTCCAGGTGGTCTTTACGAATGCGGCGGGGGCGGCTGTGCACGGCATCGGCATATATGTGAAGGGCAACGAAACCCATACCTTTGATACGGCGTCTCCGCTCACCTTTGAGCTGCGTCATGATGAAACGGTGTGGATTGGCGTGCCTGCGGGCCTGAGCTACACCGTGACGGAGACGGATACCAAGGGCTACACCTGCACCTGGAAAAACGAAAAGGGTGTTATCACGGCCAATCAGCTCATTCAGGCGACCTTTGTCAACGAACGCCAGCGGAATACCGAAATTCCCAAGACCGGCTATGCCGATCAGGCCCCGGACGCGGACGGCGCACAGGAGGCGCCGTCCGTGGCGGCGGACCTGGCGGACGCCTACGCCCAGAACGACGATCTGGTGGGCTGGCTCAAGGCGGGCGAGGGAATTGACCTGCCCGTGGTGCAGTCCGACAACACCTATTATCTGGACCATGGCTTCACGGGCGAGGAGGACAGAAACGGCACGCTGTTTCTCAACATGAACAACCAGCTTTTTCCCCCTGACGACGTGCTGCTCATCCACGGGCATAACATGAAGGATGGCTCCATGTTCGGAACGCTCCCCAAATTTGAGCGGTATGACTACGCCAAAGAGCATCCCCTTGTGACATTCCAGACCATCTACGACGAGGAGCCCGTTTACTATGTGCCGGTTTCGGTGTTCAACGCCTCCATGCTGCCGGACCATTCCCGTTATTTCGACATTACGCAGATCGTCTTTCCCGACGATGAGGCGGGGGAGGTAACGGATTCCTCCACCTTTCGCCAGAGCAGCGCGTTCAAAGCCTATCTGGACGAACTGCGGGCGGTGTCACTGTGGGAATCGCCCGTGGATGTGAATGTGGATGACAAGCTGCTCATGCTGATTACCTGCAGCTACGACCTGGAGGACGGCCGGCTGATGGTGGTTTGCCGCAGGCTCAGGGACGGGGAAACCCCGGAGGAGGTTGCCGGGCTGTTTGCAACATAACCCCAACGGCAAAAACAGCTCTTTCCTGCGCGCAATGCGTGAGAAAGAGCTGTTTTTGGTATAAACAGAAGCGCCTCGCATGCTGCGAGGCGCTTTTCTGGTACACCATCAGGGGCTCGAACCCTGGACACCCTGATTAAGAGTCAGGTGCTCTACCAACTGAGCTAATGGTGCTTATCCGCCAGCCGGGCCGCTTTCGTGAAGCGGTATCACAACCAGCGAAGATTATTATACTCCATCAATCGAGAATGTCAACCCCCAAAATGCGAAAAATTTCAATTTTCCGCATCCGCCCGTTCCGATGGAAACAACCGCGTACTTTCCCCGTCCATAAAGGCAGGCGTAAACGCGCTGTCCGCGGACTCCCGGCTTTGCAGATACCCCTCCAGCCCCAGCGCCAGCATGTAATCGCGCACGCGCGCATATTCCCTGGCCGTCAGGCGCCGGTCCAGTCCTGGCAGATTGACCCCGTTCATCGGCGTATACTGGCGCATCAGGCTCACAGGCGTGCCGGATGGCAGCTCCTCTGCGATCGCATCCAGAATGCGCAGGCTTTCCGAGGTGCGCAGGGGAAGAATCAGGTGCCGAACCAGCGTGCCGCTTTGCATCAGGCCGTCCGCGTCATAGACGGGCGCGCCCTTGGCCTGGCACATGGCGCGGATGGCCGCCATTGCAACGGGAAAATAGTCCGGCGCGCCGGCCAGCTGCTGCGCGGTTTCCGCGCTGAAATACTTGAGATCCGGCAAAAACACGTCCACGAACCGGGCGGCGGCCTCCACCAGTTCCACCGTTTCATAGCCGCTGCTGTTCCATACCACAGGGATGCCGGGCCTGCGCAGGCGCAGGGCCTCGAAGATGACCGGGGCGAAATGCGAGGGGGTCACCAGATTCAGGTTGTGCACGCCCAGCTCCTCCACCCGCGCAAACAGTTCGCTCAGTTCCCGCGCGTTCATGGCCCGTCCCAGGCTGTGGTGGCTGATGGATTCGTTCTGGCAAAACACGCATCCCAGTGCGCAGCCGCTGAAAAACACGGTGCCGCTGCCCCGTGTGCCGCTGATGCATGGCTCCTCCCACAGATGCGCCGCCGCGCGGGCGACGACCGGCAACGTGCCCATGTGGCAATAGCCCTCACCCCGGTCAGGACCGCGCATGGCGTTGCACCGCCGGGGACACAGGTTGCATAGGGCCATGGGACATCCTCCTTCCGCGCCTGGGCGCTCTGAGAAGTGTAGCACAGCGCCGCCTGACTGTAAAGCATCGGGGCGGCGCACGCACAAGTTTTTCACCACATACGGCAAAATGCTTGTATTTCCAAAAACGTTGTGGTATACTGCATATTGCCTGTTGTTGCAGGCTGTTTCTGGCAACGTATCGACCCAGAAGAAAGAAGGGTTTTTCGTAAAGAGTGGGTATCGCTTTCCTCTCCTTTCATGCGGCGCGTTCCGGAGGGACGCGGCGGCGCCGGAGGGCGTATCCCTTCGGGCCACGCTTTGCGGTTGGCAAAGCGGCATGGGGGGAAGGGCATGGGCGATAGCATACCGCTCTTTTTGATTGCTTTTTTGCAACGAGCATTTCAGCATGAAACGGATGGGGTAGGAAGGTATGGCGAAAAGCAAGGGAGTGCGCGGCGCGGGCCAGTCTGCCGTGGGAGAAGTGGAGCGGCGCGCACGCGCTGTAGCTGAAGAAATGAACCTGGAGCTGGTGGAGGTCACGCTGCAAAAGGAAAGCCGCGGCAAGTGCCTGTGCGTGTACGTGGATAAGGAAGGCGGCCTGTCGCTGGACGACTGCGAACGCTACCACAAGCGCCTTCAGCCCATGCTGGAAGACGTCGATTACGACATCATGGAGGTATCCAGCCCCGGCGCGGACCGCCCTGTGAAAACCCGGCGCGATTTTGAAAAACACAGGGGAGAGCTGGTGGAGGTAAGGCTCTTTGCTGCGCGCGACGGCGCAAAGGCGTTTCGTGGACTGCTGACCGCCATGGACGACGCCACCGTGACCATCACCGGCGAGACGGAGCAGCCGCTGGTGTTCCAGCGGCGGGAGGTGGCGGTGGTCAAGCCCGTCATCGAGCTGGATGAGGATGATTTTGCCGACGTTGAGTTTGACGCCTTGAATGACGAAGAATAGAGAAAGCAGGGGAAAACCATGAGATCGACCAAAAAGAACCAGCAAAGCGGCGGCCAGGCGGAGATTATCGCGGCGGTCAAGGCGTTGGCCAGCGAAAAGGATATCAGCGAAGAGATGCTCTACAACGCCATTGAGGAAGCCCTCAAGGCGGCCTACAAGAAAAACGTCTCCCGCGAGGAAAATGCACCCACCAACCTGAGCGTTACCCTGGATCGCACCACCGGCGTGGCCCAGGTATTCGCCCGCAAGACCATCACGGATGAGGTGGAGGACCCCGCCAATCAGATCTCTCTGGAGGACGCGCTGAAAATCCGTTCCGACTATCGCATGGGCGATATCGCCGAAATCGACGTGACCCCCACGGGTTTTCTGCGCACCGCGGCACAGACGGCCAAGCAGGTGATCATGCAGCGCATCCGCGAGGCGGAGCAGGGCAAGATCTACGACGAATATTCCGAAAAGGAAAATGAGATCCTTACCGCCATCGTCCAGCGCGTGGAGCCCAAGGGCGTGTATGTGGAACTGGGACGCACCGAGGGCATTTTGCCCGACAGCGAGTGGATGCCCGGAGAGGAATACCACATTGACGACCATATCAAGGTCTATGTACTGGAGGTCAACCGCACCGGACGCGAAATGCTGCGCGGCCCGCAGGTGCGCGTCAGCCGCATCCATCCCGGTCTGGTGAAGCGTCTCTTTGAGATGGAGGTGCCGGAAATCGCCGCGGGCGTGGTGCAGATCAAGTCCATCGCACGCGAGGCCGGCAGCCGCACCAAGATGGCCGTACACTCCACCGAGGTAACCATCGATCCCGTGGGCGCCTGCGTGGGCCCGCGCGGCAACCGCGTGGAAAAGGTCGTCGCCGAGCTGAAGAACGAGAAGATCGACATCATCAAGTGGTCGCCGGACCCGGCGGAGTTTATCGCCAATGCGCTCAATCCCGCGCACGTGCTGAGCGTCTTTGTGGCGGAAAACGAAAAGGCCTGCCGCGTGGTCGTGCCTGACAACCAGCTCAGCCTGGCCATCGGCAAGGAGGGGCAGAACGCCCGCCTGGCCGCCAAGCTCACCGGCTGGCGCATCGACATCAAGAGCCAGAGCCAGGCTGCTCAGATGTTCGACATGGCGATGGACGAACCCGCGCCCGAGGAGCCCATGGGCTTCCAGGCTTACTACGAAGAGCCCGCGCCCCTGGAGGAGCTGCGCCAGTCCGGCCTGCCGGAGCTGCGCGATATTCCCCTGGATACGGACCCCGACGAGGACGACACCCTCTGATGCCCGGCCCGTCTCATACAGAAGGAGTTGTGAACCGTGCCGCCAAAGCCGCGTAAGTTTCCCATGCGCATGTGCGTAGGCTGCCGCGAAATGAAGCCCAAAAAGGAGCTTCTGCGCGTGGTGCGATCGCCGGAGGGGCTGGTCAGCCTGGACCCCACAGGCAAAAAGCCCGGCCGTGGCGCATATTGTTGTTATAACGCGGAATGCCTGCGCCGGGCCCTCAGGCAGGGTCAGCTGGACCGCCAGCTGGAGGTCAGGCTGGGAGAAGAGGTCAACGCGCAGCTGACGCAAACCATGCAACAGCTGCTGGCAAGCCGGGAGGCGCAGCCGTGAACCATGAGATCGAAAGCCGCGTAACTTCCTTTCTGGGGCTGTGCCTGCGCGCCGGGCGGCTCACCACCGGGCAGGAGGCCTGCGTGGAGCTGATCCGCCGGGGCGGGGCGGCGCTGGCCCTGGTGGACGGGGGCGCGTCTGCCAACACGCTCAAGCGTCTGTCGGACGCATGCCGCAGCCATGATACGCCGCTCTATGCACTGTCGCCCGGCGCGCTGGGGCATAGCATCGGAAAGCCTTCCCGCATGACCGTAGCGGTCGCGCCGGACGGCATGGCGGACAGGCTGCTGGAAATGCTCAGGGACCAACCCCGCCTGTGAGGCGGAAACGATCGAGCGGCAATCCCTTTGGCCGCCGGTCCAATACATTGCAAGATTATGCGGGGGTGCAAGCGGTACAATGACCAAAGTGAAACTCAAGGATGCCACCAAGGAGCTGCTCAAGGGCGCGGAGGATATGCTGGGCAGCGTGTCCACCATGCGCAAAAGCGCAGATGAGCTGGCGCAAGCCGCCCGGAAGCTGGAAAATCAGTTTCTCCGGCAGGAGGAGCAGCGCCGCGCGGAGGAGAAGCAGGCCGAGCAGCAGCGCCTGTTGAGCCAGCACGCCAAGGCATATACCATGCCCGATATGGACGAGGCCGAGGAGGCGCCCAAGGTGGAAGCAAAAGCGGAAGTCAAGCCCGTGGCACCCAAGGAAGAAGTCAAGCCTGCCCCGGTGGCGGAGAACAAGCCGGCGCCTGCCAAGCCGGCGGAAACACCCGCGGCGGCACAGCCCGCGGCGCCGACCGCACCCAAGCCGGCTTCGGGGACGGCGCGTCCGGCTTCGCAGCCCACGCAGGCTTCAGCGGCCCCCGCCGCAGCGCGCCCGGCTTCACAGCCTGCGCAGGCCTCGGCGACCCCTGCCGCGGCACGCCC
>UQEF01000064.1 GCA_900540045.1 uncultured Eubacteriales bacterium
AGTGCCACCTTGCCAAGGTGGATGTCGCGAGTTCGAATCTCGTCTACCGCTCCACACCCGGTGCCATAGCCAAGTGGTAAGGCGAAGGTCTGCAAAACCTTTATTCTCCGGTTCAAATCCGGATGGCACCTCCACCTCATCACCCTATGGTCGATGCAAAAAAAGCCGTTGCAATTTGCAAACGGCTTTTTTGCATGCTGTTTTCAGGAATTTTCTTCTATGGACTCCACGCGCAGCATGCGGTATCCCACACCGATATGCGTTTGAATATACTGTGTGCCGCCGCCCTTTTCCAGCTTTTTGCGCAGGGTGGCCATAAACACGCGCAGGGATGCAATATCGCTTTCCATGCTGTTTCCCCAGATCTTGCGGGTAATGTAGGTATGGGTGAGCACCTTGCCCACGTTCTGGGCCAGCAGGCACAGCAGCTTGTACTCGATGGGCGTAAGGTGCAGCTCCGCGCCTTGCAGGTACACGCAGCCAGCCGCATAGTCGATGCGCAGGCCGCCGTTGACAAACACCGAAGCCGCGGGCGCCGCCGCTTCCGCCATCGCAGCCAGCCGCCTCTGCGTGGCGCGCAGGCGGGCCAGCAGTTCCTCGACCGAAAAGGGCTTCGTCAGATAATCATCCGCGCCAGCATCCAGGGCGCTGATTTTATCCGCATCCTCACTGCGCGCGCTGATGACGATGATGGGCGCGTTGGACCACGCGCGGATGCGCGTAATTACCTCCACACCATCCAAATCAGGCAGGCCCAGGTCCAAAAGGATGATATCCGGGTTGTGAGAGGACGCCTCCAGAAGGGCCGCCTCGCCCGTAGCGGCCTCCAGATGGCGGTATCCATGCGCCTTGAGCGTGGTCGCGATCAGCGTGCGCACCGGCCGGTCATCCTCCACGGCCAGAATAAGCGGCTTATTCATGCCATTGCACCTCCTCGGCAGGCAGGGTAAAACGGAATACCGCGCCATGCGGCTGGTTCTGCGAAAGGGAGATCGTGCCTCCGTGGGCGGTGATGATGGAACGGCACAGCGCCAGTCCCAGCCCCAGACTGCGGCGGCTGTCGGCGGCGCGGTTGGAACCACTGAAGAACATATCGAACACCCTGTCCCCCACCTCCGGCGGCACGCCCGGCCCGTCGTCGGCAATGGAAATGGCCACCATCTTGCCCTCGCGCGCGGCTGCAATGGCAATATGCGAACCCGGAGGGGTATATTTGAGCGCATTATCCACGATATTGACCACCACCTGCACGATCAGCCGCGCATCGGCACGGGCCATGAGCCACTCGTCGGCACAATGGAAGGTGATGGTATGGTCCGTGCGGCCCCTGCCCACGTGGTTCAGCGCTTCGGTCACAATTTCCTCCACCAGCTCTGCCGACGGACGAAGCGCCATGCGCCCGTCCTCGATGCGCGTGACGGAAAGCAGGTTCTCAACCACGTTGATAAGCCAAAGCGAATCGTCGTAGATATCGGAATAGAGCTGACGGCGGGTGTCCTCGTCAAAGTCCGCGCCGTTGGAAAGCAGGTTGCTGGCATTGCCGGATATGGCGGTCAGCGGCGTGCGCAGGTCATGCGAGATGGCGCGCAGCATATTGGCGCGCAGCTGCTCGTTTTTGGCCAGGACGGCGGCTCGCTCCTTTTCGGCGGCGTTCTGCAGGTTTTCCAGCGCCAGGGCGCATTCGCCCAGAATCGACAGAAGAATGCTGTGTTCGAAGGGGTCCAGCGGCGCTCCCTGCGCCGCCACCCCCACCGCGCCATAGACCCGCTCGCCGACCCGGATGGCCAGGTACAGGCATTGGGCCTTCGAGAACGTATCGGTAGTGGCGCCGGCGTGTTTGTTGTTTTTCATGGCCCATATGGCCACGGTGCGCTCATCCTCGGTCAGGAGATCGGCGGCGGGCTTCTGTCCGGCAGGAAACACCTGCGGCTCCGCCTCCGGCGCGGGATAAATGACCACATCGCGCCCCAGCAGCTTGACCAGCTGCCCCGCCATGGCGGCCACTACAGCCTGCCGGTCCCCGGCTCGGGCCAGCAGCTGATCGGTATCGAAGAGCACCTTGGTACGGTAGGCGGTCTGTGCCGACTCGCGGGCATGGCTTTTGAGCTTCGACGCCAGGTTGCCCGATAGCGTGGCTGTGAGGAACATGATGAGAAACGTGACGGGATATTCCTTGCCGTAGACCGCCAGGGTAAATTGCGGCGCGATGAAGAGCAGGTTGAACGCCACCACGCTGACCGCCGCAGCGGCCATGCTGTACGCCATATGCGAGGTGACAACCGAAGTAATCAGCACGGCCAGCAGATAGGCCATGATGATGGTTGCCTCCCCAAACCCCAGCCGGTCGAAGGCGAAGCCCAGCAGCGTGGCTCCCAGCAGCGCCAGCAGGCATTTGAGCACATCGGCCACGGTAAGCGAAAAGCGCCTTTCCGGCGCGCCATGCGGGGTATAGCGCGCCTGAGCGGCTCCGTCAGGAATGATGTGGATATCCAGCGAAGGCGCGTAGGCTATCAGCCGGTCGGTGAGCGAAAGGCGGCCGGGCAGCCGCCTGCGCCCCGCTGCGCTGCGCCCCAGCACAATGCGCGAAACGCCCGACAGCCTTGCAAATTCCGCAATCTGATAGGCCACGTCGCTGCCATAGACGGTCTCCAGGGTTGCGCCCAGATGACGGGCCAGACGCATGTTGCGCCTGAGGCGCTCCTGGTCCTGGGCAGAGAGCTTTTCAGCCTGCGGCGTGCGCACGTACAGCGCCGTAAAATCGCCGTGAAACGCCCCGGCCATGCGCGCCGCCGTACGGATGATGCGCGCGTTGGACGGCGCAGACGACAGGCAGGCCAGAATATGCTCCTCCGCAAGACCTGCGCCGGGCCCCACGGGTCGGGGTTCAACCCGGTCCAGGCGGTCGGCGCAGCGGCGCAGCGCCATTTCGCGCAGAGCGGTAAGCTGCACGACGGAAAGGCCGTCCGGCGCCTCTCCCCTCCGACGGATCAGCTCGGCGGGCTCCACGTCCAGAAACGTTACCTCGTCCGCTCCATCGAATACCGAATCGGGAATGTGTTCCTGTACCGCGGCGCCCGTCACGGCGTCCACCGCGTCGCTCAGGCTTTCGATGTTCTGCACGTTTACCGTGGCATACACATCCATCCCCGCTTTAAGCAGCTCCGCTACATCCTGGCTGCGGTGGCTGTGGCGGCTGCCCGCCCTGTTTCGATGCGCCAGGTCGTCTACCAACACCAGCTTTGGCGCGCGCGCCAGCACCGCGTCCAGGTCGATTTCTCCGTCCTTTGCCAGCGCGGGTCCGGCCAGACGCTCCAGCGCGGCCAGCAGGCGCGCCGTGCAGGCGTGCCCGTGCGGGTCTACCACGCCGGCGGCCACGTCCGTACCCTGCCCTTTCTGCCGCAGGGCCTGCTTCAGCATGGCGCAGGTTTTGCCCGCGCCGGGCGCGTAACTCACAAACAGCTTGAACCTGCCGCGCCTCTCCGCGGCGGTCCGACCGGCGTCCGTCATGCGCCCTCACCTCCCGACGTGCCATTATACCATCATTACGCGGTTTTGTGCCAGCTTCACAGACCACGCTGCGCGCCAAAAACGCGTCCACCCGGCCCATCAGCCAGTAACCCGCCGCCAGAAACAGCGCCAGACATCCGATCAGCAGCGCCATGCTCAGCCCTCCTTGCGGGAGCTTCTCAAAGGTGGAAACAGCGCTGGATGGCCTGGTTGCTGCCCAGCACCAGCACCGTTTCATCACGCAGAAGCATCGTATCCGAAGCCACGTTTGCGTTCATCTTTCCCTGCCGTTTCACGGCCAGCACATTCAGCCCATATTTGCGCCGCACGTCCAGATCGCCCACGGTGCGGCCGGCCCAGGCTTCCGGCACCGCCACCTCCACAATGGCGTGGTCGGCGTTCAGCTCAATATAGTCAAAGATGTGGTCCGAGCTGTAACGGATGGCCGTCCAGGCCGCCAGCTGCTTTTCGGGGTAGACCACCTCATCCGCGCCGTTGCGCAGGAGAAACTTGGCGTGCACGTCGCGCGCCGCGCGCGCTACCACAAAGCGCGCGCCCAGGTCCTTCAGCAGCGAGGTGGTTTCCAGTGAGCTTTGAAAATCGTCTCCGATAGCCACGATGCACACATCGAAATTGCGCACCCCCAGCGACGCCATGAACTCCTCGTTCTTGCTATCGCCGATCTGCGCGCTGGTCACATAGGGCAAAGCCGCCTCCACGCACTCCTCGCGCCAGTCTACGGCCATAACCTGATGCCTGAGCTCATGCAGCTTGATGGCAATATGGCGTCCAAACCGTCCCAAACCGATCAGCAAAATGGATTTCATCTTTATCCTCTCCTTTTCCCTATCCCACGGTGATTTTTTCACGAGGCAACTTGGAGGCGCAGGGGCGCTTACCCGCCAGTGCTGCAAAGATCAGCGTCAGTCCTCCCACTCTTCCAAAGAACATCAGCGCGATCAAAATAGCGCGCGAGGGGCCGCCCAGCCCCGGCGTGATGCCCAGCGTGAGGCCCACCGTACCAATGGCCGAAGCCGCCTCAAACAGGCAATCCACCACCGGCAGGTCCTCCATGGCACTGATGGCCAGCCCGCCCAGCAGGAACAGCGACAGATACAAAAGCAGGATGGCCGCCGCGTTGCGCAGGGCATCACCCTCAATGCGCCGGCCGAAGCAGCGTGGTTCCTCTCGCCTGGAAAACACCGCCGCGGCCGAAAACAAAAGCACGGCCAGCGTGGTGGTTTTCATGCCACCTGCCGTGGAGCCCGGTGATCCGCCGATGAGCATGAGCATGACCAGCACCATCTGGCCCACCTCGCTTAGCGCGGTCAGATCAATGGTGTTAAAGCCTGCCGTGCGCGGCGTGATGGACTGGAACAGCGCACTGAGCACGCGCTCGCCCACAGGCAGCGCGTCGGAGAGCTCAAAAGCATAAAAATATGCCGCGGGCAGCACGATCAGTGCAAAGGTGACGCAGAGAATCACCTTGCTTTGCAGTCGGTAGGCGCGCAAATGCAGCCCGTTGGTGCGAATGTCTTCCCAGGTAAGAAAGCCGATGCCTCCCACCACGATCAGCCCCGCGATGGTCAGGCTGACCACCGGGTTACCCGCGTAAGCCACGAGGGATGAATAGGGCGCCCGTACGCCCATAAGATCAAACCCCGCATTGCAAAACGCGGAAATGGAATGGAACACCGAGTACCACACGCCCTGCCCCACGCCAAACTCCGGAACGAACACGATCGCCAGCAGCATGGCGCCCACCAGCTCGATCAGCAGGCTGCCCCGCACGATAAAGCCCGTCAGCCGCACCACGCCGCCCACATGATGCGCCGAAATGGCTTCCTGCATGGTGCTGCGCTGCATCAGGCTGATCTTTTTGCCCGAAATCATGGCAATGGCTACCGCCACCGTAACCACGCCCATGCCGCCGATTTGAATCAGTATCAAAATGACCGCCTGTCCGAACTCCGACCAGTACAATGCGGTATCTTGCACCACCAGACCGGTGACGCACACGGCGGAGGTAGCGGTGAACAGCGCGTCGGCAAAGTTGGCGCTGCCTGGCACGCGGCTCGCAAAGGGAAGCGTCAGCAGCGCCGCGCCCAGCAAAATCACCGTAGCAAAACCGGCGATAATGATCTGCGCGGAAGAAAAATGAACACGTTCCAGGACCTTCGTCATAACAATCCTCAACCTCTTCTACAGGGGAGTACGGCTTGATTATGACATGGCTCGCATAAAGACAGCATGAAAACTGCGGGTCCGGTATAAAGATCGGATTAAGGTTTCGACAAAAAGCGCCAAAAAAAGCCTGTCGGCGGGAGAACCTCTCGCCAGAGGCATCAGGCGGTTGACAAGTGTATGTTTTTAAAATCCCATTTTCCGCGTCCTTCGGGCGCTCACGGCAACCATTGCAGCATAAGATTTTCAGAAGTTCCCCAAGAACCCCGGCAGGATGCGCAGCAAAGCGCAACCGGCCCCCTGCTTCCTCTCTGTCAGCCGCCTGACGCCTGCGTTTCGCTCTCCTGTGCGCGCAGGTAGCGCAGGTATTGCGACAGATAAATCTTGTGCGCCACCGCAAACCCTGCCGAACGCACCAGATGGGTCTCCCGCACATGCGTGCGGCTGGAATCGGGCCGTAGCGGCGCGCCGTTGAACACATGGGCCAAAATGCTTTCCATCTCCGTACAGAAATAATCGTAGGCCACGGCCACGTTAAACTCCGTGCGCCGCTGCAGGGCAATCAGCTGCTGAATGTCCCCGATGGCAATCACCTGCTTGCTCAGGCACACAAAGATCAGATAAGCCGCGTGCTCCCGGCCATAGCGCTTGCCCTCGGACCGGGGGATTACGCCCTGGCGCGCATAGTTGCCCACCATGGTGGCGGTGATCCACTTTTCCCCGTCCGCGCCCATCAGGGGAGCCAGCGTCTTTTCCACCAGCGCGATCAGCTGGTCAATGTACAGGCGAAAATCCGGCAGATCCGCATAGCGCGGCAGGCGAAAGGCCTCGATCTCCCTGCAAAAGGCGGACTCCTCGAACCGTTCCACGCGCTTCCCTCCTCCATACGTACGGTAGTTTCATCATAGCATAAAAAAATTCTCTTGACAAGTATCACAAACGATGATATAAAGTTTTATAAACTGTATTTATCAGTTTTAAATACTGTTTTTAAGAGCTGGAGGAACTCCGCCATGGAATGGATTATTGTGACCGATTCAGGCTGCGACCTGCTTCCCGGAGAGCTTGCCCCCAATGTTCACCTGCGCCGGGTGCCGCTGAGCATCCTGCTGGGCGAGGAGGAATGGGTGGACGGCGCGGACATGGACCGGGAGCGCTTTCTGACCGCCATGGAAGCCTACAAGGGCAAGAGCAGCTCGGCCTGCCCGTCGCCGGAAACATGGGCGCGCGCCTTTTCCGAAGGCGATCATGTAATCGCCATCACCATTACGGGCGGACTGTCAGGCAGCTATAATTCCGCCTTGCTGGGGCGCGACCTGCTCTGGGAGAAACAGCCCCACAAACCCGTCTATGTTCTGGATTCCCGTTCTGCCGGAGCGGAGATTGCGCTGCTGGTTTTCCGCGCTTGCGAGCTGATTGCCAGAGGCCTGTCCTTTGAGCAGGTGACGCAGCAGCTGTGGCTGTACCACCAGCATACGCATCTGCTGTTTTTGCTGGAGCATGTGGACAACTTTGTGAAAAACGGGAGGCTCAACAAGCTGGTGGCTGCGACCATCGGCATGCTGGGCGTGCGCATTTTGGGCTGCGCCAGCGAGCACGGTACCCTCCAGCCGCTGATGAAGCCCCGGGGTGCGGCCCGCGGCCTTGATCTGCTGGTGCGCGAGCTGGAGCGGGCGGGCTACGCAGGCGGACAGCTGGCCATCACCCACGTTCAAAACGAGGAGGGTGCCGCCCGCCTGGCCAGTCTGATCCGTGAGGTGTGGCCGGGCGCGCCCTGCCTGCTGCTGCCTGCCAGCGGCCTGTGCTCCTACTACGGCGAAAAGCACGGCCTGATTGTGGGCTTTGAGGACGGGCAGGCGAAAAACTAGCGCCTCAGGGCACAAGCGTTCCTTTTCACAGGCATACAGAATATGGTATACTGAATGCGCAGATCGAACCATTCAGAAACGACCAAAGGGGGATCATTGCCTATGAAACGAATGCTCCTGTCAGCCCTTCTCGGAATGGTGCTCGCATGCATCATGCCTGCAGCCCTGGCGTCCGGCATCAACAACTATTTCATCATTCCCGACAGCGACACGCGTCTGCTCACGGAAGAAGAGCTGTGGGGCTGGCAATATGAGGCCGTAGGCTACATATATAATGAAATTTTTGCTCGGCATGGCCGGCCCTTTCGCGCTGGGGAAAAGTACGACGTGTACTTCCGCAGCCAGGCGTGGTACCAGGTCAACAGCCAGTATCGCTACGGCCTGCTCAACAGCGTTGAACAGGCCAACGAGCGTCTGGCGCATCAGGTGCTGGAGGACATGCGCGCCCGGAACACGCTGAATCCGCAGGGACGGTCCCTTCCTCTCGGCAAGGCACAGGCGAATCCGCAAACCGTGCTGGATTTCCGCGCCTATGACCTTTCCCCCAACCAGAAGCTGGATGTGTACAGCGGGCCGGGCACGGGATACTACCGATCCGCAAACGGCAAGGCCAGCGTCTCTACCAACGGTTCAGTATGGATTGCCGGGCGGGAAAACGGCTGGCTGGCCATCGCCTATGAAACCAACGGCGGCAGCCGCCGCATCGGCTATATCGACATGAGCCGCCTTAAAGACAACCTCAACCCGCAAAGCCTGAACCTGTCCCGCACCGGTGCGTCCATCGCCCGCGCGTGCAGCATGACCGACGAGCCGGACGGCAGCTGCGCGGAAATGGCCTGGCTCGTACAGGACACACAGGTCACCTATCTGGGACCCTACACCTCGCGCAGCGGCGAAAGCTGGGCCTACATCGAGGTTTCGGGAGCCCAGCCCATGCGGGGCTTCGTACCGGCAGGCTGCGTATCGGCGTCCGGTGGCTCACAAACCGACTATGACTGGGACGATGAGGATGCCTACTGGGAGGAAAACGGCTGAATAAAGCGCCGGACGGAATCTTCCGTCCGGCGCTTCCTTTTGCCTTTCTTAAGCCGTTTCGATGTTCGCCGCGGCATGCAGGCCCAGCAGATCCACGCCCATCTCGCGCAGCTTGAACTTCTGAATCTTTCCGCTGGCGGTCATGGGGAAGGAGTCCATCAGCAGCACATAGCGGGGCGCCTTGAACTTGCTCAGGCCCTCGCGCACAAACTCGATGAGCTCCTCTTTTGTAGCCGTGCAGTCCTTCTTGAGGATGACGCAGGCGCAAACCTCCTCGCCGTATTTCTCGTCCGGCACGCCCACCACCTGCACATCGCTCACGGCGGGGTGAGTATAGAGGAACTCCTCGATCTCGCGGGGATAGATGTTCTCGCCGCCACGGATAATCATGTCCTTGAGGCGGCCCGTGATGCGGAAATTGCCGTCCTCGTCCATGGTGCCGATGTCGCCGGTATGCAGCCAGCCGTCCTCGTCGATGGCCTGGCGGGTGGCCTCGGGCATTTTGTAATAGCCCTTCATCACATGGTAGCCACGGGTGACGATCTCGCCCGGCACACCCCGGGGCACCTCCTTGCCGGTTTCGGGGTCGATGATCTTGCCCTCGGTCTGGGGAAGCAGCTTGCCCACGGTGGTGCAGCGCAGTTCAAGGGGATCGTCCGTGCGGCTCATGGTCATGCCGGGGCTGCACTCGGTCTGACCATAGGTGATGGTCAGCTCGGACAGGTGCATCTTGCCCGTCACATCGCGCATGGTCTTGATGGGGCAGGGGCTGCCGGCCATGATGCCCGTGCGCAGGCGGCTGAAATCAAAGCGGTCGAACTCCGGGTGCTCCAGCATGCCGATGAACATGGTGGGCACGCCGTGGACGGCGGTACAGCGCTGATCCTGCAGGATCTGCATCTCGCGCAGGGGATTGTAGTGGTCCATCAAAACGATGGTGGTGCAATGCGTCAGGCAGCTCATCACGCCCAGCACGCAGCCGAAGCAGTGGAACAGGGGCACTACGATGAGCAGGCGGTCCTCCTCGGTCAGCTTCATGCAGTCGCCCAAAAACTGACCGTTGTTGGTAATGTTGTAGTGGGTGAGCATCACGCCCTTGGGGAAGCCCGTGGTGCCGCTGGTGTACTGCATGTTGATCGTCTCGTGGGTATCAAGGCCCGCGATGCTTTCCTCCACCACGCTTTCCGGCACGGACTTGGCGGCCTCGTAAAGGTCGTCAAAGCGGCTCATGCCCATGGGCCTGCGTTCGCTGTCGCCGATGAGCAGCACGCGTTTGAGGAAGGGCAGCTGCTTGCAGGAGATATTGTCCGGCTGCTCGGTGTTGAGGGCGGGCACGAGGCCGGTGATATGGCTGATGTAGTCGTTGTTCTTGACGCCGGCGGTCATCACGAGCATCTTGGTATCGCTCTGGTTGAGCAGATAGTTGAGCTCGAACTGCTTGTAGTTGGTGTTGACGGTGACCAGAATCGCGCCCAGCTTGGCCGAGGCAAACATGGTCAGCATCCATTCGGGCGTATTGGTGGACCAGATGGCCACATGGTCGCCCTTGCGAATGCCCATGGCGTACATGCCGCGCGCCACCTCGCTGGTGCGGCGGTCAAACTCCTTCCAGCTCCAGCACACGCCAAATTCGGGCGCGACGATGCAGTCGTTGTCAGGCAGTCGCTCCGCGTTCCTCCGAAGCAATCCGGGCAAAGTGTGCTCGTGCAGGTCCAGCGTCGGTACAAAAGCCATGCGTCTTCCTCCTCCTTCGTTTTTGGCGGAGCAATAAAAAAGCCTTCGTCCTCCCAATGAAGACGAAAGCGCTGCTTCCGCGGTACCACTTCTTTTGGAACGGAATTCCGTTCCCGCTCTGGGCTGTTACGGGCCACCCGTCCGGCGCTACTGAGCGGTTTCGCACCGGCCGCTCGCGGGAGAGAAGCCGCTTTGCGCCCGACGCCTTTCCACCATCCGGCGTCTCTCTTGAGGTGCGCGTGGGGCGGCCATGCCCGGTCATCGCGTTTGCAAAATATCATATCCAAGCTGTGCCGGTTTGTCAAGAGGAAATTTTGCGGCCAGCCCGGCGCGTGGGATGAAGACCGTCGATCACGCAACGCCCGCCCCCTTCGGGCAGGTTGTCAAAGCGCACACGGCCGCCGTGAGCCCGCGCCACGTCCCGAACGATACGCAGGCCCAGGCCGTGCCCGCTCTCATCCTGCGTGCCTTCGCCCCGGTTGAGCCGCTTCAGCTGTTCCCGGAGAAAGCCCCGGCCCGTATCACTGACGGCAAGGCGCAGGCAGCGGCCCCGCCGCGAAAGCACAACCCGCACTGCGCAGCCCTGCGGATTGTGGCGCACGCTGTTGCGAATCAGGTTTTCCAGCATGCGGCTGAGCAGCTGGCGGTCGCCAGGCAGCCGCGTCTTTTCCGCTTCGGGCGATATGCTTACCTCCACCGGATGCAGGCCGTCCGGATCCTCATTGAGAAAGTTCGCTGCCGCCTCGCGCACCAGCGCAGCGGGCGCAAGCCATTCACGCTTGAGAGGCTGCATGGCATATTCCAGCCTGTTGGTCAGGTTGAGGTCCGAAATCAGGCCGCGAAGCTGCTCGCCCTTCTCACGGATGAGGCCGGCCCGGCGGCGCTGCTCCCCGGTGAGCTCCGGCGCGTCCTCCAAGGCGGCGGCATAGCCCAGCACCATCGAAAGCGGCGTGCGCACATCATGGGAAATGGCTGCAATCCATTCGCTGCGTGCTTCGTCGCGCCTGCGCGCCGCCCGACGCGTGATGAAAGCAGCCGCGCCCAGCAGCATCCCCGCGTTCACCGCCAGCATCGCCATCCCCCACAGAGGCCAGAACCCCACCTGCTCGGTGGGCATTTCCACCTGGTACTTCCACACCGACCCCTTGGGCTGGGCCAGCACAAAGAGGCAGTCCCCCACCGTCCACACCTTCACGGGCCAGTCGAAAAGGTACCATCGTGCAAACACGGCCGCCTCTGCCGTGGTATAAGCTCGGGGCAGGCCGTCCGGCATGTCCTGCGACCAGATCACCTCGCCCGCAGCATCCAGCAGCATGGCCCAGCAGCCCCGCTCACGCAGCTCCGCCGCCTTATTCTCCGCCATTGACCAGGCGCCGCTTCCGCCCTGCGCAAGCGCTCCCGCGTATTCACTCACCCGCACGCGCCCGCCGACGGTCCCCGCCAGATAGCTCACCGCAAAGCCAAACAGCAGCAGGTTGACGGCGATCATCACCGCCATCACCCCCGCCAGCCCCGCGGCCAGCCTGCCCGCCCCGCGCAGAACGCCCCTTTTCACCGTCCGTCCTCCTTCAAGAGCCGGTAACCCAGCCCCCGCACCGTAACCAGATAGCGGGGATGCGAAGGGTCCGGCTCGATCTTTTCACGCAGGCGGCGCATGTGTACCATCAGCGTGTTTTCATACCCCATGTTTTCCCCCCGCCAGGCGGCCATGCACAGCGCATCCACGGTCACGATGCGGCCGCGGTTTTCGTTTAGCGCCGAGAGCAGGGCGTATTCCTTGGCCGTCAGGGTCCGGTCCGGACCGTTGCCGCTGACCACACCGGTTTCCATGTCCACCGTCACCGGCCCCAGGTAAATCACGCCGCCCTCCCCCGCCGCCCCATAGGTACGGCGCAGCACCGCGCCCAGCCGCAGCGTCATCTCCCGCGGCAGAAAGGGTTTGGTGATGTAGTCGTCCGCGCCCAGGCCCAGGCCGCGCAGGCGTGCCTCATCCTCGTCGCGCGCCGAGAGGAACAGGACCGGCGCCTGCGTAAAGGTCCGCAGATCCCGGAAAAGCGAAAAGCCGTCCCCGTCGGGCAGCATCACATCCAGAATCAAGGCGTCGGGCCGGAGCCGCAGCGCCTTCTCCATTGCCTCCGCCGCCGTGGCCGCCTCGTGAACATCCGCATAGCCGTCGCCACGCAAAATGGATACAAGCATCCGCCGCAATTCCGGCTCATCATCCACGATCAAAAGCCGCGCCTCATGCACATCGCGCACGCGTATCCCTCCTCCCCGTCATTATACCACAACCCCCGCCCGGAAAAAGGGACATGGCCAAATCGTAAGGCAAACGTAAGGCTGCTTTCACGCCTCTGTAAGGCGCGGGCGGTAGAATGGCCCTGCCAATCAAGCAAGGAGGGAATTCATGATGGATGAATGCGTAACCACTATCGGCCTTTGCAAGCGATATGGAAGCGAAACCTGCGTGGACCATCTGGCGCTGAAGGTGCCGCAAGGGGCTGTATATGGCTTTTTGGGGCCAAACGGCGCGGGCAAGACGACCACGCTGAAGATGCTTCTGGGGCTGGTGCACCCAAGTGCGGGCAGCGTGCACCTTCTGGGGCATGAGCTCACGCCCCGGACGCGGCTTGCGATTCTCAGGGAGGTTGGCTCTCTGATCGAATCGCCCAGCTATTACGGCCACCTGACCGCGCGGGAGAATCTGGAGATCGTCCGGCGGCTGCGCGGCCTGCCCGCAGAGGAAATTGACGAGGCGCTGCGCACCGTGCGGCTGGACGGGCAGACCAAAAAACCCGTGAACCACTTTTCACTGGGCATGAAGCAGCGTCTGGGCATCGCGGCGGCGCTGATGGGCCGCCCGCGCCTTTTGCTGCTGGACGAGCCGACCAACGGGCTGGACCCGTCCGGCATTCAGGAGATGCGCGAGCTCATCCGCTCGCTGCCCTCGCGCTACGGCATGACGGTCATCGTATCCAGCCACCTGCTGGGCGAAATCGACCAGATGGCGGACCATGTCGGCGTGATCCGTCAGGGCAGGCTGGTCTTTCAGGGCACGATGAGCGGCCTGCACGGCATGAGCGCGGCGCGCCTGGCCCTGCGCACGCAGGACAACGCGCGCGCCCGTTCGCTGCTGCCCGCCGCGCGCAGCGAGGGCGAATGGCTGCTGCTGGACGCCATGAGCGACAGCGAAGCCGCGCGGGTCAGCCTGAAACTGGCCGGGGCGGGCATCGGGCTTGTGCGGATGGAGCAGCGCGAAACGAGCCTCGAGGACATCTTCCTCAGACTCACGGGAACGGAGGAAACGCTATGAGACTGTGGCTTTCCGTGGAATGGAGAAAGGCGCGGCGCAGGCGGCTGTGGCTGCCGGTAGCGGCGCTGGTGGCAATGCAGGGACTGTGGCTGGCCTGGGCTGTGCGCGGCATGGACGCCGCGGAGGCGGCGCAGGGGTATCTGGGGTGTCTGTACCAGCTGCCCATGATGAATGCCATCGTGATGCCGGTGGCGGCGGCGGTGCTGGTCAGCCGCCTGTGCGACATGGAGCACCGGGGCGATGCGTTCAAGCAGCTCTTTACGATGCAGCCGGCGCACGGCCTGTTTGACGCAAAGCTCGTGCTGGGCGGCGCGTGGCTGCTGGCGGCGGTCGTGGGACAGCTGGCGGCCATCCGCCTGGTGGGCTCATGGAAAGGTTTCACCGATGCCCTGACCACGGGCGATGTGCTGTGCTACCTGGGCGGACAGTTCCTTGTCAGCCTGTTTCTGGCGCTGCTGCTTCAGGTATTGGCCCTGCGGTTCAAAAACCAGTTCATCCCCCTGGCCGCAGGATTGATTCTGGGCTTTCTGGGGCTGATGAGCATGTTTTTTCCGCCTGCGGTGATGCGCCTCAGCCCCGCCGCCTATTACGGCCTGCTTTCCAACGTGCGCATGGTATGGGACCCGGACACGAGGGTGGTCACGTACTTCCGTCAGCCGTTTTCCTGGAGCGATCTGTCGCTTCTGCTGGCGGCGACGGCCGTCCTGTATGGGTGGGGCCGCCGCGACTTTGGCAACAGGGAGGTATGAGCATGTTTTATCAGGTCATGCGCACGGAGCTTATCAAGCTGCGCCGCGCGCCGGTGTGGATCGCTTTTTTCGCACTCACGGCCCTTTCGGCCGTGATGGGCACCTTCAACTATCTAAACAACACCGGCATCCTCACACAGCAATGGTACAGCCTTTGGACGCAGCACACGCTGTTTGCAGGCTTCTTCTTCCTGCCCTCGCTCCTGGGCGTGCTGTGCGCCTATCTGTGGCGGATGGAGCATTGCGAACACAACTGGAACGCGCTCATGTGCCGCCCCGTGCCCCTTTGGATGATCTTCGGCGGCAAGCTGGCGGTGGCGGCAGCGCTTTCGTTTCTGACACAGGCTGCCACGGGCGCGTTTTACCTCATCAGCGGACTGTATGCCGGATTTGACGCGCCCCTGCCCCCGGAACTGCCGCGCTGGCTCCTCATGGGTGCGTTGGGCGGCATCGCGGTGTGTTCGGTGCAGCTGCTCATTTCCATGGTGGTGCGCAGCTTCGCGCCACCGGTGGCTGTGGCGCTGGCGGGCGGTGTGGCGGGTCTGGCGTTCGTATCGGCAGGGCTGGGAATGATTCAGCCCTATGCGCTTCTGGCGCTGGGCATGGACGCCAACGGCACGGGAGCGCTCGCCCCGGAGCAGTGGGGCGCCTTCTTCGGCTCCTGCGCATTTTTTACCGGCGCGCCCTGGGTGCTTGCCACCCTGTGGCTGAGGCGGCGGGACGTGACAACGCACGTATAGGAGATTCGTCCTGAAAAAGGAAATTCACCCTGAACCTGAAGAAGAAAAAAGATTGATACATCATAAACAATGTGCTATAATCCACATGGTATATCCGATTCACCCTTTGAAAGGAGTAAAGCAACGATGAAAAGATGCATTTCCCTTTTGCTGACCGTGTGCCTGCTGGCCACCATGGCCGCTGTGCCTGCTCTGGCAGAAGCCGGCACCTATACCGGCGTGGGTGCCGGCAAGAACGGTGAAGGTTCCATCGAGGTGTCCGTGACGCTGGATGACGCGGGCGTGATCACCGACGTGGAAGTGACCAAGAACGGCGACGACGCCGGCATCAGCGATCCCGCTGTGGAAGGGGTACCCGCCGCCATCGTGGCCGCCAACAGCCTGGCCGTGGACGCCGTGGCTGGCGCCACGCTGACCAGCAACGGCATTCTGGAGGCCGTGGAAGCGGCGCTGACCGCTGCGGGCGTGGACCCGTCCGCCTACAAGGCCGCCCCTGAGACCGACGAGGCCGAGGCAGAAAAGACCGCCGTGGAGCAGACCACCGACGTACTGGTGATCGGCGCCGGCATCGCCGGCCTGTCCTCCGCCATGTCCGCCAAGGAAAACGGCGCGGACGTGGTGATCATCGACAAGATGTCCGCCCCCGGCGGCACCACCAACCTGGCCGGCGGCATTCTGGTGTGCGTTGATTCCGAGCTGTTTGCCGACAACCGTCTGGAGTCCGACAGCATGGAGGCCATCAAGGCCTACTGGGAAGAGAGAATGGCCTACGGCGGCGTGGACAGCGGCTACCCGGACCAGGAGCGTCTGGACAGCGTGCTGGCCGATACCGGCAAGACCGTTGACTGGATGGTTTCCAACGGGATTGAGTTTGACGCCACTCCCTACTCCGCTTCCTCCCGCTATCCCATGGCGCTGGCCAATGGCGGCGGCGCCGGCCTGATCAACATGCTGGTGGATGCCTGCGAGGAAAAGGGCATTGAGCTTATGCTCAACACCAAGGGCACCTCGCTGATCACCGACGACACCGGCGCCGTGGTGGGCGCGGTCGCCGAGACCGAGGATTCCATCATCACCTTCCACGCCAAGAGCGTGATCCTGGCCACCGGCGGTATTTCCCAGAACCAGGAGCTGGTGGAAAAGTACAGCCCCAAGCTGACCCGTGCGGGCCTGATCCCCACCAGTGCCGTAAGCCACACCGGCGACGGTTTCCTCATGGCGCTGGAGGTGGGCGCCGGCACCTTTGATGTGTTCGCCACCCCGCTGTTCAGCACCGTGGTGGACCCGGAGCTCAGTGCCCTGACCGACACCAGCGCCCTGACCATCTACGGCCAGCTGGGCGTCAATGCCAACGGCGACCGCTTCGGCAACGAGGCTGCCAGCGCGGGCTGGGACACGATGGATCATACCGCCTCCGATATGATTCAGGATGGCAACGCGCCCTTCTGGTACATCTATGATTCCTCCAATGCGGATGCTGTGGCCGCGCTGGAAGCCGGCGTAGAGAGCGGCGTGGTCGCCAAGGCCGACACCATCGAGGGCCTTGCGCTGGGCATGCATGTCTACACCGACCGCCTGGTTGCCGCCTACGAGGATTACAGCGCGGCGGTAGCGGCCGGCAAGGACGAGGCCTTTGGCAAGGACGCTTCTTTCCTTCTTCCCATTGAGAAGGCGCCCTTCTACGCTGTGAAGGTCTATCCCACCACGTTTGGCTCCGCCGGCGGTGTGACCACCACCGATCAGGGCCGCGTGACCACTCAGGACGGCACGGTGATCCCCGGCCTCTACGCCGCGGGCGAGATGAGCAACCGTTATTTCTATAACGAGAACTACGTCTTGGCTGCCTCGCTGGGCCTGTATTCCACCATGGGCCGCCGCGCTGGCGCCGCTGCCGCTTCGGACGCTCTGGCGGAATAACCTTATCCCCTTTGTCATAGAAAGAAGGGCGTGTTGCAAAACACCCCAACAAAAAAAGACGAGGTAAGGAACCGCAAAA
>UQEF01000065.1 GCA_900540045.1 uncultured Eubacteriales bacterium
CCGTTTTCTTCGTGTGCGCATACCATTTATCCGGCGCCCAGGTTTGTTTATCGGGTAATTTATCAATAACTTTTTTACGTTTACCACGGCTGATATCTGCTTGTTCAACCAACATACGCTCGGCTTGAACAGTTGTCAAGCGTTCGTCTTGGTAATCTACAGGAATTCCAAAGATTTCCTTGATTTTGTAACCATAGGCTTTGCTTGCCTCAACACGTGGTCCTTCAGTGTTATTCATATTTTTAGGAAGACCAACAACAAATTTTTCTACCTTATATTCTTTAACGAGCTCGCCTAGTCGGTCGAAACCAAACTCTTCAGCCTCCTCGTCAATTTTAATAATTTCAACGCCTTGGGCTGTAAAACCGAGGGGATCACTAATCGCAACTCCTACTGTTTTTGAGCCAACATCAAGTCCCATTACTCGCATTAGAGGTCAATTCCATTTCCTTTAAGATAATAGCGAACGAGTTCTTCAACGATTTCATCACGTTCGTATTTACGAATCTGGTTACGGGCGTCATTATAACGCGGAACATAAGCAGGGTCACCGCTCAGAACATAACCGACAATTTGGTTGATAAAATGGCTTTAAATCGGCTTTTTATTCAATTTTTAGGGTACATCACAGACTTTCAAGGAAACAAATCAAAGGCAACAAATCAAGTGCTCAAAGGCAACCTTGTTGCTGTTCCGATAAAATCTATGTTTTTTAACATTTTCAGTTTTTAGAATGTTGAAAACTTCAAAAAATCATATTTGGATAGTTATACAAATTAAATGAATATTATTACAAATTTATCTTGCCCAGAACCTTTCCTACACAACGAATGTCATCAAATTCACTCAATTTTATAGGTTTGTAGGCAGGATTTAATGAAATCAACTCTCCTTTACCCATTTTTTTAACATATGAATCACCATTTAAAATAAAAATACCTATTTCTCCCTCTAAAATTGAAGGAGAATTTTTAATTAACAAAACATCATTATCAAAAAATTTAGGCTGCATACTGTCGCCACATACCTTTAGAATTAAATCAGCCTGTTCTGTTAGAGGGGTTTTGGAAACAGTCATCCATTCGACCGGAATATCGTCAGATAACCAATTACCTGTTCCGGCAGAGGCTCGGGTCATATAAAGTGGAATGATTTTATTTTTAGTAGGCTCTTTTTCGGTTTGCTCTTCGTGCTTTTCGAGTGGCTTAGTCATCTCGTTAGTTCTGCCAAGTAAAAAATCACCTGAAACATCGAAATAATCCGCAAGAGTGTTTAAACTATCATATTTAGGTAATTGTCTGCCGCTCTTCCAATTACTGATTAAAGATTCTGAAATACCAGTGTCTTTAGACATCTGATAAGCTGTAACATTGCTGTTTTGTAGCAATTGCTTAAAAATATCACTAAACATTTGTACACATCTCCAAACTTCGCAAAAGCGAAGTAAAACTCTTGAATACTTTGCAAATGCGTAGTATAATAATACCATAGTAATTTATTTACTTAATAATACCATAGTCATATTTTAAAAACAAGGAGGTATTGCAATGAAAATAGCTGAAAATCTTAAAAAATTCAGAAAACAACAAGGCTTGTCACAAAAACCGGCAAGATAAGCCTCTCAAAGAATGGCCCCACAACGACCAAAGACCGCCCCGCAGCCCCTCGGCCGCCCGGCGGTCTTTGGTTTTCCGCATCTTTCACGCCCCGGTATTGGTCTGCGGCTGGGATACCATTGCGTTGCCGCCGCCGGTGATGGAGCTTCCAATATCCAGCACCTGCGTCTGCAATTCTTCAAAGGTGATCTGGCCGTTGTTGAGACTCTCGCGCAGCTGATCAATTTTGTTCATGATGGCTTCGTCGTCCGTTACGTGCACGGCGGTAATGGTCTTGTCCATTGCCTCCACGCGGGATTTGACCATTTCCACCAGCCGGTCGGTTAGGCCGCCCTGATACTGGGCATCATACGAGATGCCCACCAGCGCGATGTTGCCGGCCACGACGGCCTCCGCGCCGTCCAGCTCGCTGAGCTTTTCCACCTCTTCGCTCACATCGTCGCTCAGGCGGCGCGCGTCCTCCACGGTATTCACGCCGGCCGGCTGCACGGTTGCGGAGGGCATGGCGCTGGCTGAGGGCGCCGGTGTGGCTTCCGGCATAGCGGAGGGTGTTACACTCGCGCTGGGAGCAGGGCTGGGCAGGGTATCGGCATTGCTGGCGCAAGCGGAGAACAGCGCCAGGCCGAGCAGGGAGATTACCACAAGGGTCCAGGTTTTTTTCAATGCTGTTCGCCTCCTCGCGGCTATTGTGTGCAGGAGCGGGGAGGCGAATGTGCGACAACTCTTCCCAGCGAGCGACGATCAGCCCTGCCGGTCCAGCGAGCGAATGCGCCCGCAGATGAGATTGGTGACATCGCCGGCGAGCTGTATCAGACGCGGATCGCTCAGCATTTCCAGACGCTGGTCCATTCTGCCGGAAATGGCGCTGATCAAATAGGGCGAACCGGTCAGGGACTGCTCGATCAAACCGAAGAGCGGGGCCTCCATGGCATCCGTAAACACACGGGCAGCGCGGATGACTCCGCCGTCCACCTTAAGCTTGACCGTGACCTGCCCCCAGGGAAAGCGCTCCGACACGCTGAAGGTGGAGGCCATTGCCTCGGGATAGATCCATTTTGGATCGGAGAACCGAAGGGTGAGCGCGGCGATGGAACGGCCGTCCAGAATCCGTTCGTCCAGCCAGGCGGGTTGCGCGCCATAGGCACGGGCAAAGGCCCAGTAGAGAGCCTGCTCCAGCTCTTCGACGGTGATGGCGGGGTTCAGCGTGCGCAGGTTGATCGTATGTGCCGCCGTATCCGGAGGATTGGGGGCGGCAAGATCTCCGCCTCCTGCTGACAGAAACTGTGCCATTTGGTCCAGAGCGGTATTCACATACAGCGTGCCGTGATGCAGCGCGGCCGAACCAGCCTTGAAATATGCGTTGACGCTGAAGCGTTGTCCCGCCGCAAACAGGTCGCCCCGGCCCATGGCCCGCGACTGGATCCCGAACGCGCCGGCTGCCATGCCCAGAATGCTGAGTTGATGGTGGATGTCAAACGCCGTTTTGGGAAGGATAAAGCTGAAATTGAGGGCGCCCCGGTCCTGATAGACCGCTCCGCCGCCACTCAGCCGCCGGGCAATATGCCCGCCTGCGCTTAAAAAGGGGTCGACCCGGCACTCATACAGCGGGTTCTGACACCGGCCGATGGAAATGCAGCGGTCGTTCTGCCACAGATAGAGGATGGCCGTATCCTCCGGAAGCGTGTCCATCAGGTGCTTCTCAATGGCCAGGTTGCGATAGGGTTCGCCTCCGAGGGCGATCAGGCAGGCGGTACGTCGGATCATCTGCTTCCACGGCCTTTCTGAGAATGGTCATCCAAATGCTTTCAAAATGTGATATTTCGGCGGAGACGAGCGGTTCTCCTGCGTAAAGGAAGCAGGCAGCCTCCTTTTGGCATAAAAACGGCACGCGCGTGAAATTCCGCGCGTGCCGCACAGGCGGATCCGTGTCCTGTAGCGGAAATCAGGTCAAAATTTTGCGGAAGTCATTGCCGGGACCCTGCTCGTCATAGACCAGGAACTCGCGCACGTTGAGAGATACCTTCTTGCCGGCCTCAACATCCATGCTGTCGTAGGGATCGGCGATCACGCGAAGCTCCTTGCCACCGCCCAGGTCTACGCGGCAGTCGTTCACATCGCCCAGGTAGAAGTGGCTCTTGATGGTGCCGTTCAACGAACCCTGACCGATGGGGGCGTACTTGACATGTTCGGGACGTACGCCGACGATCACGCGGCCCTTCTTGTCTCCCTCATAGGGCAGGCGCTGGCCGCAGCCGTCCAGCTCGATGCAGCCGGCCTTGACCTCTCCCTCCAAAAATTCGATCTTGCCCACGAAGTCGGCCACAAAGGGATTGGCGGGCTGGGAGTAAATGTCGCGCGGCGCGCCAATCTGCTGGATGATGCCGCGGTTGATGACCACGATGCGGTCGCTCATGGCCATGGCCTCGGTCTGGTCGTGGGTGACGTAGAGAACCGTGATGCCGGATTCGCGCTGAATCTCCTTGATTTCAAAGCGCATGCTCTCGCGCAGCTTGGCGTCCAGGTTGGAAAGCGGCTCGTCCAGAAGCAGCAGGGCGGGCTCGGCCACCAGGGCGCGCGCCAGCGCCACGCGCTGCTGCTGGCCGCCGGAGAGCTGGCTGGGAATGCGCTGCGCATACTGCGTCAGGTGCACCATGGCAAGCACGCGATCCACCTTTTTCTGGATGGCGTCCTTATCCATCTTCTTGATGCGCAGGGGGTAGGCCACGTTGTCAAAGACGGTCATGTGCGGCCAGACGGCGTAGCTCTGGAACACCATGCCGATGTCGCGCTTCTCCGGCGGAATGAACACCTTGTCGCTGGAGACGACGCGCTCATCAAATTTCACGCAGCCGCTGGTGGGTTTTTCAAAGCCCGCGATGATACGAAGCATCGTGGTTTTGCCGCAGCCCGACGGGCCCAGCAGGGTGACGAATTCTCCATTTTGGAAAACCGCGTCGAAGTCTTCCAAAACCACGGTATTGCCAAAGCTCTTGGTCACATTCTGAATGGTCACGCTGGACATGGTTCCAACTCCTTTATCGAAAATGCGGGCGCATCAGATGGAGAACTCGCCCTTGGTGAGCTTGTTGAGGATGAAGTTGAGCGCCACGACCACCAGCAAAATGCCGAACGCCATCGCCGAGGCCTGCTGCTGGCTGGTGTAGGTCCAGTAGTAATGCAGCATGTAGCCGATGACCTGCGTATCGCGGCTGTACAAAAGGGTGGACATGGACAGCTCATAGAAGCACGGGATGAAGATCAAAAACCAGCCCGCCGCGATGGAGGGGAAGATCAGCGGGATCGTGACCTTGAACATCGTGCGCAGCCACCCGGCGCCCGACGCCTGGGAGCTTTCCTCCAGGGAGACGTGGATCTGGCTCATGGCCGAGACCACCGTGCGCATGCCCATCATGAGGTACTTGATGAGGTAGGCGATGATCATGATGGCGGCGGTGTTATAGAGGTTGATGCCGAATTTGCCGTTCATGGTCATGATCAGGCCCAGGGCGATAACCACGCTGGGCGTGCCGGACCCCAGAGTAATGAGGAAGTCGGGAATCTTGCGCCCCTTGACCCGCGTGCGCTGCAGCAGGTACGCCATGGTAAAGGAAATCACGATGCCGATGGTCGCGGCTGCTGCCGCAAAGGTAATGGAATTGATGAGGCTTTCGATAATGTCGTCACGGCCAAAGATCTTGGTCCAGTGCATGGTGGTGAAGTTGTTGGCCTCAAAAAGCCCCTTGCCAAGATTCTTCTTAACCGAGGTGGTAGCGATGGTGATAAAGGGGATGATGATAACGATGATGGAGAAAAGGCTGACCAGCACGGTGGTAAGCCCACGCCATCTGCCCAGATCAACAATATTGGGACGCGTAGACTTGCCGGAAACCGTAATGTACTGCTTGCGCGCCACCACAACATCGGAGATATAGAGGATGATAATGGCCATAATCATCAGGAACACAGCCAGGCCCGTGGCATCATTGATACCATCCTGGCCCAGGCCCATATACTCCACAATGCGTGTGGTTACGGTATTGACCTTGCCCGGCTTGCCCACGATGGAGGGAATGCCGTAGCAGCTGGCCGCGCATACAAACACCAGCAGGGCGCCCGCGATGAGGCTGGGGGTCATCATGGGCAGCGTAATAGTGGCCACGGTCTTAAGAGGCGAGGCTCCGCTGATGCGGGCCGCCTCCTCCAGTGAGGGATCCATCTTTTCCATGGCACGGGAGATGGTGATGAAGGCGTAGGGATAGTAGAAGGTCGTCAGCACCCAGATCATGCCGGCGATGGTGTAGATGTTGAGCGGCCCGCTGCGCGCGTCAATGTTCAAAAGCTCACGGAGGAATACATTGATGGTACCTGCGTTGGGGTTGAGAAGACGCGTCCAGGCCATGGCGCCCAGGTAGGGCGGTACCATGTAGGTGAGCACGAACAGGCTGCGGAAAAACTTTTTGCCGTACATGTTGGTGCGGCCCACCAGCCACGCCAGCGGGAAAGCCAGCACCGTGCCCAGCACCATGGTGGCCGCGGCGGCGATGAGCGTATTGCAAAGCGCCCCCCAGTTCATTTCGTAGGTATAGAGGCGCGTGAATGTCGAAAGTGAAAACGTAGATTCCGGGAAGAAGGCCTTATAGAGCATGTAGAGCAGCGGGAATACCTGGAACACCAGCAAAAACGCCACAATGGCGATAATAATCAGCCATTTGACGTCGAAATAAAAGCGCCTTTGCGGCAAGGCGGATTGGATGGGCGCGGTTTGTTGTGCCATAGTGGACCTCCCCAAGGCATGGATGGATGGGGTACGGGGGCGGGCATATCCCGCCCCCGTCCAAGGGTTTTGGTTACTCGACGGTCACGTTCTCCTGGAACAGGGTGCGGATGGAGTCGCGCTCCTTGTAGCACTTCTCCCAATCGACCGGGATATTGGTATCCATCAGTTCCTGAGTGGGCTTGCCGTCGTAGGGTTCGGTGGCATAGTCGGTAATTACGCTGTGCATCCAGCCCTTGACGATGTAGCTCTGGCCCTCGTCGGACAGGAGCCAGTCGGTGATGGCTTCGCAGGCGGCGATGTTGTTGTTGGCGCTCTTCTCGGGCGCAACGGTCATGACCGTGGAGGGGATGAGCACGTTGCCGTCATCGGGGATGAACCACTCCAGGGTGGAGCCTTCCTCCTCGCGCTTTTTGAGCACGCTCTCCTCAAGGATCATAACCACCGAGCACTCGCCGGTTTCCAGCTTGGCAAGCGCGGAGGAGCCGCTCTCGATCATCACGTTCTGATTGCCCAGCGCCACAAAGTAGTCCTCGCCGAACTTGTCCAGCAGGCCCGCGATGGTCGCCATGGCGGTGCCGCTGGTCAGCGGGTCGGACATGGACAGGGTGTTCTGGTACTGAGAATCATTGGCGAAAGCCTCGTAGGAGGTGGGGATCTCCTCCTTGGAGTACATTTCGGGATTGTAGGCAAAGCCCATGGTGCACACGCGCACGGGGTACCAGTAGCCTTCCTCGTCGTAGTCAAAGCGAAGGTTGTTGCGCGCTTCGGTCACATAGGGATGCAGCCAGCCGCCTTCCTTGAGCTCCAGGGAGTAGGCGGGCTCGGCGACCATCAGCATGTCGCAGCCCAGCTTGCCGCTTTCCATCTCGCCGGCGACCTTGGTCTGCAGGGTGCCCGTGCCGCCCTGGAAGAATTCGATTTCGGCGTTGGGGAACTGGGCCTTGAGCGCTTCGCTCATCATGTCGCAGATGTCCTGATACATGGAGGTGTAGATGATAACTTTGCCGGTGATGTCGGCATTTTCCGCCACTGCGCCGGAAATGCCGCACAGCATCAAGAGGGCTAAAAGGGTCGCCAGGAGCTTTTTCATGGACTGGGTTCCTCCTTGTTTGATTTTTACTCATCGCCGGCTGCACCGCCGACGGATGGCCCGAGATTGGGTTATTCACAAACGCACCATATCTTGCTTTCTTATTGTAGCATAAATCATATCTTGTGTAAATAGGCAAGCGAAGCGGACGGATAATTTGGCCGCTAAGATTCCGACAAAAGAACGGCCGGCCGAACCGGAATTGACACCCCCTGCCCGGAATGATATGATACATAAGATGAAAATTTGCCGGGAGGGTGCGGATATGCCGCGGGAAGACAAGGTTTGCACGCGCTGTGTGATGGATTCGACAGATCCGGCGATCACATTTGACGAGTCGGGCGTCTGCTCCTTCTGCAAGCGCTATGAGGAGGTGCGCGCGCACAGCGGCTACCGCCCCGGCGAGAGCGAGCGGGAGCTGGAACGCACCGTGCGGGTGATGAAGGAGCGCGGCCGCGACCGGGAATATGATTGCATCCTGGGCCTCTCGGGCGGGGTGGACAGCGCCTACATGCTCTATCTGGCAAACAAGCTGGGGCTGCGCGTGCTGGCCGTGCATGTGGACAGCGGATGGAACAGCGAAATGGCCGTGAGCAACATTGAAAAGATGTGCCAGAAGCTGGATGTGCGCCTGCATACCTATGTAATGGACTGGCCCACGATGAAGGAGCTGCAGCGCGCCTACCTGCTCAGCGGCGTGGCCAACCTGGACGTACCGCAGGACCACCTGTTCTGCGCGGCCATTTACCAGATGGCGCGCAAGTATCGGGTCAAATACATTCTGAATGGAAGCAACATCGCCACCGAAGGGGCGGACGCACCCTTCAGCCTGCAGCATACCTATCGCGACGCCTGGCACCTCAGGAGCATCTACCGCAAGCACGGCCGGGGCAAGAGCCTGAAAAAATATCCTGCCCTGTCGCTGTGGGAAGCGTGGATGGGCCTGCCGGGCGTCACGAAAATCAACCTGCTTAACTATGTGCCATACAGCAAGAAGGAAGCCATCGAAACCCTGTCACGCGAGTTTGATTGGGAGTATTACGGCGGCAAGCACTTTGAAAGCCGGTTTACCAAGTACTTTCAAAGCGTATATCTGCCCCGCAAGTTTGGCTATGACAAGCGCCGCGCGCATCTGAGCTGTCTGATCCTCAACGGCGAAATGACCCGCGAGGAGGCGCTTGCAGAGCTGGCCAGGCCGCCCTATCCCCTTGAGCAGCAAAAGGAGGATGAGAGCTATATCCTCAAGAAGCTGGACATTGATCCGGCCGCATGGCAGCGCGTTCTGGAGGCGCCTCCCACGCCGGACGACGCGTACTTCTCGCAGCAGAAGCTGTTCAATGCCGCGCGGCGGCTGCTGGGCCAGAAGGGGCTGGACCGCATCAAGCAGCGCCGCTATACCGCCAGGGGATGACCAACCCGACCGAGAAGGCTGCCTTTGCCACACGCAAGCGTGAGCATACGGGCCCCAGAGAAGGAGATTCTGCCAATGACGCATGACCCCGTGGCATCCGGGAAAACGATCTGGAAGGGACGCGCCTTCAACGCGCCGGCGCTGATTGTGCTGGCGCTGGTGTTTGCGGGCTCCTATTTCATGTTCCTGCGGGAATTTGCCTATCAGAACGCGGACCTTTATATCCACGCGATGATCGCGCATGATTTTGACTTTACCGACCTGCACTCCATCACCAGCCGCCTGTCCTATCCCGTATGGCACATCGTGGTCAGCGCGCTCTACCAACTGGGCGTGCCGCTGGGCCATGCTGCTGCGGGCGTGTGCGCGCTGTGCAAGGCGGTCACCTTCCTGCTGACCTACTGGCTGGTGGGCGCCATGGCGGGTGAGCGGGCCAATCGCTGGGCAGTGCTGGGGCTGAGCGCGTTTCTGATGATCGTGACGGGCGTGCTGGTCATGTCCGTGTCCGACGCGGTATATCGCGGCGTAGGATCGCCCAATGTGTGGCACAACCCCACCCAGCAGACCGTGACCGCCGCCATGATGCTGGTGATGCCGTGGCTTGCGCACTGCTGGTACGAGTTTGCAAGGCAGGTGGAGGCCGGAAAGCAGCGCGTGCTTCTGCCCTGGTGGAAGATCGTGGTGCTGGCGGTTTTGTGCATGGGCAGCGTGGCCTGCAAGCCCACGTTCATGCAGGCGCTGCTGCCCGCTGCGTTTGTCATGTACCTGGTGGAGGTGTTCCGCCACAAGAAGGAATGGCGCTATTTCGGGCAGATCGTGCTGGCGTTTTTGCCGTCGGTGGGCTATTTCCTGCTGAGCTACCTGTATTATACGGGCGTGGTGGTGGAATTCACCAGCGGGGTGGAGGTCGGCATCACGGTGGAAACGGCCTGGGTAGCCGTGCGCAATACGCTGATGATGTCCGCATGTCCCCTCATGGCCGTGATCGTCTGCTACCGCAAAGGCATGTTCAAGGACCGGCTGGTGGTGCTGGCGCTGCTGATGACCGCCTTCAGCGTGTTGGAGGCCATGGCTTTCCGCGAGACGGGCATGCGGGAGGGACACGGCAATTTCACCTGGGCGGCCAACAGCAGCTCGTTTTTCCTGTGGGTGGTGATGACGGGCGTGTTTTTGCGCTCGTTCGCACAGGATATGCGGTTAGGTGCGTTGCGTTCCGTGCGCGGACTGGGCTATGCAGCGGTAGGCGGACTATTCCTGTGGCATGCCTATTCGTCGGTATACTATTTGCACTACCTGTTAACAAGCACCAACGCATTTTGACAGGGCGGCTGCTACGTGGTATAATGTCTTCATCATATTAGAAAAGGGAGTTGAAAGGATGCGCAAATAAGTCTGCCAAGACCTCGCTCATATTGACTGGAGGGGGAAGGAGCAAACGCTTTCCGCGCGTGCGCGGGGGCGGCTTTGCCATGGCAGACGGGCGCGGCCGGAAGGCTCCTTTTTTGCTGCGCTTTTTTGCCCTTTCCCTGTCGGAAAGGAGAAACGTGCATGCAGCTGTCTATCCGAGATCTCACCTTTGCCTACCCGGGCGGAGAGCCCGTGTTTGAACATCTGAACCTGAATCTGGATACCGGCTGGCGGCTGGGGGTGATCGGCCGCAACGGGCGCGGCAAAACCACGCTGCTGCGTCTGATGATGGGGCGCATGCCCTTTGAAGGCGCGATTGACCTGCCGCTGGAGGCGGTATACTTTCCCTATGAGGTTTCGGATGCCTCATTGCCGGCTCTGGAGGTGCTGCGGCGGGCGGCCCCGGGAGCAGAGGAATGGCGCATCCTGCGGGAATGGAAACTGCTGGGCGTAACGGAAGAAGCGCTGGACCGTCCCTTTGGGACACTCAGCAAGGGCGAGCAAACCAAGGCGCTGCTCAGCGCGCTGTTTGCGCGGGAGGACGCCTATCCTTTGATTGATGAGCCGACCAATCACTTGGATGTACATGGACGTGAGCTGGTGGCACGCTATCTCAGGCGCAAGGATGGCTTTTTACTGGTGAGCCACGACCGCGCCTTTCTTAACAGCTGTGTCGATCATGTGCTGGCGCTGAATCGAAGTGATGCCTGGGTAATGCAGGGTGATTATGATGCTTGGCAGGAACGCTTCGATCAACAGAATGCCTGGGAGGAAGCGCGCAACGAGGACCTTAAGCGCGATATCGTACGGCTGGAGGCAAGCGCACGCCGTGCTGCACGATGGAGTGACCGCTGCGAAAAGGGAAAGTTCCATGTTGCACCCAGCGAAACGGCGGCGGTGGACCGAGGCTATGTGGGCGCGCGGAGCGCCGCCCTGATGAAACGATCCGCCAATACGCAGCGCCGCCGTGAGCGTGCCGTGGAGGAAAGGCGCGGCCTGCTTCATAACGTGGAGCGCGTGGGAGAACTGCGGCTGACAGTGCTGCGCCATCCCAAAGAAACACTGGTGCGCGTGGAGGAGGGCGTGGTACGCTATGATGGACGCGTCGTGTGCGAGGGGCTACGCTTTGATATCCGCCGAGGGGACCGCGTGGCGCTGACCGGGCCCAACGGCGCGGGCAAGAGCAGCGTACTCAGAGCCCTGTGCGGCGCGGGCGGGGCGCTGGAAGGCAAGGTGAGCCTTGCGTCCGGGCTGGTCGTGTCCTATGTGCCGCAGGAGGCGGAGGGACTGTGCGGCGGCATGCGGGATTTTATCCAGCGAAATGGGCTGGATGAAACACTGTTCAAAGCGATTCTGCGCAATATGGATATGAGCCGGGAACACTTTGATCAGGACCTGAGCGAATTGAGCCAGGGACAGAAAAAGAAACTATTGCTGGCCAGAAGCCTGTGTACGCCTGCACATCTCTATCTATGGGATGAGCCACTTAATTATATTGACGTTTTGAGCCGACGGCAGGTTGAAAATCTCATCCTGCGCTATGCGCCCACGTTGTTGGTGGTGGAACACGACGCACGCTTCCTGGAAACGGTCTGCACACGTGAGGCCATCCGCCTGCAGCCCGCCTCTTGAAACCCGGTCTCACCTCTGTTACAATGGCGGCAGACAGGAGGCGGTTTGTGATGACGGAAGAGGAGCGCATCTTTCAGGGGCTGCTGTTCCGGCCCGGAGCGCAGGAATTGCGGGAGATCAAGCTGCGCACGCACAATCTGTGCCAGCGCTACAATCAGACCTTTGAGGATGAGATGGAAACCCGAGCGGCGCTGCTTGCGCAGATTGTGGGCGCCATGGGCGAGGATGGATTCATCCAGGGGCCGGTGCAGTTCCATTACGGCACGCATACGACCATCGGCAAGCGGTTCTTTGGAAACTTCAACCTGACCATCCAGGATGACGCGCGCGTGACCATCGGGGATGATGTAAACTGCGGCCCCAACGTGACCATCGTCACGCCCGTACACCCGCTGCTGCCTGGCGAGCGCAGGCTTATGCTCGGCCCGGACGGGCGGGCTGCACATCTGTGCTACGCCAGACCTGTGGTGATCGGCAACGATGTATGGCTGGGCGCCAATGTGGTGGTGACCGGCGGAGTGACGATCGGGGACGGATGCGTGATCGGCGCGGGGAGCGTGGTCACGCGCGACATTCCGCCCTTCTCGCTGGCAGCGGGCGTGCCCTGTCGGGTGATCCGTCAGATCACGGAGAAGGACAGCATGCGCTTCCGTCCCGAGCTTTTGGGCGGCTGCGCCCCTATGGGAGAATGAACGACGATCGCCCGGAGGCAACAGTGCCTCCGGGCGGTTTTGAATGTACGGGAAGGGATTCAGCCGGCTTTTTCATCCGCAGGCTTGAGCCGGGTGAAGATCATGCGTCCGGCGCTGGTCTGAAGCACGGTGGTGACCACGGCGGTTACGGTTTCGCCCACATAACGGCGGCCGTTTTCCACCACGATCATGGTGCCGTCGTCCAGGTAAGCGACCCCCTGGCCCGGCTCCTTGCCTTCGCGTACGATCTGCACGGTCAGTTCCTCGCCGGCCATGAGCATGGGCTTGAGGGCGTTGGCCAGGTCGTTGATGTTCAAAACGCGCAGGCCGGTCACGCCCGCGACCTTATTGAGGTTGTAGTCGTTGGTGACCACGGTGCCGCCATTGTCCCGGCACAGCCGCAGGAGCTTGACGTCCACCTCCTCCAGGTCGGGGTAGTCGGTCTCGTCCACAATGATGGGTGTTTTCAGCTCCTTTTGCAGCTTGGCCAGCACATCCAGACCCCGGCGGCCCCGCGCGCGGCGCAGGCTGTCGCCGCTGTCGGCGATATGGCGCAGTTCCGCCAATACAAACTGCGGCACCACGATATCGCCCTCCAGAAAGCCGGTCTTGACGATATCCAGCACCCGCCCGTCGATGATGACCGATGTGTCCAGGTACTTGCGGGAAGGCCGGGCGGCTGGAATTGCTTCGCCTTCTTCCTCATCTTCCCCCTCTTCGGTCATGAGCAGGTCCGCATCATCCAGAATACCGGCCTCGGCGGCGCGGCGCAGGTGACGGCGCATGCGCGGGGGTTTGCCGCCGCGATAGCGGTGAAAGCCGATCCGAAGTCCCACATACCCAAGCACCACATAGGTCAGGGCGCTGAAGCTGATGGTAATCAGGCTCGCGCCTGCCGAAAGGATGAGCTGCGTGAGCAGGGCCGCTACCACCAGGCCCATGATCATCCCGATGGACGTCAGCACGATCTGCTGGGTAGGCATCGCGTCCCATCGCCGCTCGATGGCCGCGATCAGCTTCATGGTGCGGCCGATGATGGCACTGGAAAAGGCAAAGCACACGGCGGCGCCGACCAGGCACAGAGCCGCATACAGCGCGATAGGCGCATAGGGGGATTCGATCGGATACCAGCGGGAAAACAGCGGTAAAATCAGCGCTGCCAGCGCGGCTCCGATGCCCGCGCCAAGGAGCGTGATGAGAAAGCGCATCAGCTTCTCCACGGTTTTGTTCTTCATAATGCTTTACAACCTGCCTTCCGGTTCTCACTAATAATGTAGAAAAAGATCAGCCTACTACGGCGAGGGCCTGCATCAGCGTGTCCACGCCCGTCATTCGTACCCCGTCGATGGGACGGAGGCGCTTGAGATTCTGCCGGGGCAACAGGATATCCGTGAACCCCAGGCGCACGCATTCGGCCACGCGCCGCTCGGCCTGCGCCACGGGACGGACCTCGCCGCAGAGGCCCACTTCGCCCATGACGCTGAGCGTAGGAGAAAGGGTAAAGCCCATCAGGCTGGAGGCCACGGCCACGCACACGGCCAGATCCGCCGCGGGATCGCTCAGGGCCAGTCCGCCCGCCACGTTGATGTACACGTCCTGATCGAACAGCTTTTTGCCGGCGCGCTTTTCCATGACCGCCAGAAGCAGCGCCACGCGGCCGGAATCCATGCCGCCCACCGTGCGCTTGGGGACGGTGTAGAACGACCGGGACGCCAGGGCCTGCAGGTCGCACAGGATGGGACGGCTGCCCTGAAGCGTACACAGCACCACGCTGCCGCTGATACCGCGGGCGCGCTGGCTGAGCAGGCTTTCGCTGGGATTGGTTACGGGGACCATCCCCTCGGCGCGCATTTCAAACACGCCCAGCTCGTTGACCGAACCGAAGCGGTTCTTTACGGCACGCAGAAGCCGGTACTCGTGCTGGCGGTCGCCTTCAAAGTAGAGCACCGCGTCCACCATGTGCTCCAGAACGCGCGGCCCCGCAAGGCTGCCTTCCTTGGTCACGTGGCCCACGATGAATACCGAGGTGCCCGTTTCCTTGGCAAAGCGCACAATCGCGCCCGCGCTTTGCCGCACCTGCGACACACTGCCCGGGGCGCTGGCGCTGTCCTGGGAGACCATGGTCTGGATGGAGTCGATGACGAGCACGTCGGGCTGCAGACGGCCGCATTTCTCCAGCACGCTTTCCACGTCGTTTTCCGTGAGCACGTAGAGCGTATCCTGCGGCACGCCGATGCGCGACGCGCGCATTTTGATCTGATGAGCGCTTTCTTCGCCGCTGACATAGAGCACGCGGCACTGCCGGCTGAGACTTCCGGCCACCTGCAAAAGCAGCGTGCTTTTGCCGATGCCCGGATCGCCGCCGATGAGAATGGCGCTGCCCGGCACCAGACCGCCTCCCAGCACACGGTCCAGCTCCTCATTGCCTGTGGAGGACCGGGGCATGGAACGTTCCTGTACCTTGCTCAGTGGAATGGGTTCGGTTTTTTGGGTGGTCTGATACCGGGCCGCCTTTTCGGCGGTCTTGCTGGCAACGGAGATCGGGGAGACCGTTTTGCGTTCCTCAAAGGTATTCCACTCGCCGCAGTCCGGGCAGCAGCCCAGCCAACGCGCGGTCTCATACCCGCAGGAAGCGCAGACATAGCAGGTTTTTTCCTTGGCCAAGGGGATACTCCTGTTCTGCCGCCCGGGGCGGCATGCGGCTGTCGCGGCGGGCTTGTCCTTATCATACCTCGCGGATGGGACAGGCTGCCATGACAGGTTTGCGGGAATGGTGTCGAGCGGGCGAAAAATCGTTCGCCCTGATTCGGCATATGAATGCAAAAGAATATACAGACTCAGTATACCATAAAACGGGAAGGGATAACTGTAAAGTTTCATGAGGGGATGGAACTGGAAGTGAAACGAATGAAGGCAGATGTGGAAATTGACTGCCACGAACCAGCTCATTTTTTCAGAGGACTGAACTGGGTACTCAATCATCTGGAAAAGGCAGAAGGAGAAAGCGAGAAAAAGGAGAAGGCTTATTTTGCAGGAAACGGACTGATGCTGGACTGTTCCCGAAATGCGGTATTTACTGTGGAGAAAGTAAAAGCAATGATCCGCATTCTGGCAAAGCTGGGCCTGAACCGGCTGTTACTTTATACAGAAGACACGTATGAAGTGCCGGAGCTTCCGTATTTTGGCGTTTACAGAGGAAGATACAGCAGAGAAGAAATCAGAGAGATCGATGAATATGCGCAGATATTTGGGATAGAACTGATTCCATGTATTCAGACACTGGCGCACCTTCATAATGCCCTGAAATGGTCGGAAGCACAAAAAATTATGGATACGCCGGACATTCTGCAGGTAGGAAAAGAAGAGACTTATGAGTTCATTGAGAAGCTTCTGACAGCAGTAAAAGACAGCTTCCATACAAGAAAAATCCATCTGGGAATGGACGAGGCAGTGCAGCTTGGACTGGGAAATTATCTGAAAGAAAATGGCTATAAAAACAGTTCTGAACTGATCAAAGAGCACTGTGCGAGAGTTCTGGAAATCTGTCGCAAGCTGGGACTGGAGCCTATGATCTGGAGTGACATGTACATCACTTCCAATACCGGAAAAAGTTACTACGAAGTACCGGAAAACGCCGATTGCAGTGACTGGAAGAAACCGGCTCCGGAACTTGGTCTGGTATACTGGGACTATTATAATGCGGACACAAAAATTTATGAAAAAATGCTCAATGTACATAAACAGCTTTCCGATAAAATCGTATTTGCAGGCGGATGCTGGATCTGGAACGGGATTGCGCCGAACTATTCCAGAAGCTTTACCTGTACGAAAGCGGCACTTACCACCTGTAAGAAATATGAAGTTCCGGAAGTGTTCTGTACAGCGTGGCTGGACAATGGTGCAGAGACACCTGTGGATGCAATTCTGCCGGGAGCTGCACTGTTTGCACACTTGGGATTCCATGAAGAATTTGACGAAGCAGCATTGGAAGACGAGTTTCAGGATGCTGTGGGAAGCAGCCTGAAAGAGTTTCTGAAACTTGATAAATTTGACCAACTGTTTCTGGGAGATCAGGCGAATATGAAGTCCGAAAATCCATCCAAATATTTGCTGTATCAGGATGTGCAAAGCTTTCCATTTCATCGTAAACGGAAATT
>UQEF01000066.1 GCA_900540045.1 uncultured Eubacteriales bacterium
GACGGGACCGTGCTCTACCGAACTCAGCCCAAGGTGGTGTCCAATCCCATCAGCGAGGAGACGAGCGCAACCATGCGCGAGCTTCTGGAGCTGGTCGTATCCGAAGGCGGAGCGAAAAACGCGGCCATCGAGGGTTACCGCATCGGCGGAAAGACGGGCACGGCGCAGGTCTACAAGGACGGGCGCATTGTGCGGGATGTCCATATCGGCTCATTTCTGGGTTTTGCCCCTGCGGATGATCCGCGCATCGCCCTGCTGGTGATCGTGGATGAGGCAGACGTGCCGGTGGATTACGGCGGGACTACGGCGGCGCCTTTCGCTAGACAAATCCTGGCGGATGTGTTACCTTATTTGGGCTACAAGCCCACCACCCAGGATGAGCGCGAGGAGATCGCCGTGGAGGACGTGGTGGGAATGCCGCTGTGGCAGGCGCGAAAGGTCATCGCCGACCAGGGATTCCGCGTGCTGGACGACGGCGCGGGCGAGATCGTGACCGCCCAGATGCCCAGCGGCGGCGGAAAGCTGATCGAGGGCGGGCAGGTGATGCTCTACACCTATACCGACGACCTGCCCGAGACGGAGGAGCTGGTCTGCGTGCCGGATGTGGCGGGACTCTCCATTGCCCGGGCGGCGTCGCTTCTCAGGCAACGGGGGCTGGACATGACCATTGAGGGTACGGGATTCGCCGTCCGGCAGGAACCGGCGGCAGGTCAGTACGTGGAGCAGGGCGGCGTGGTCAAGGTTGCTTTTGAAATGCCCAATCCATAGAGGATGGAGGAATACGGATGCTATTGAAGGATCTGCTCTCCGATGTACCCGGCGTTTTGGAAACGCGCGGGGATGCGGAGATACAGGCGCTGGTGACCGACAGCCGCGAAAAGGCCAGGAACGGCCTGTTCTTCTGCATCAGCGGCATGCGCTTTGACGCGCATGATTTTGCGGCGCAGGCTGTGGAGAACGGATGCGTGGCCCTGGTGGTGGAGCGCTTTGTGGATAGCCCGGTGGCGCAGGTGCGCGTGGACAATGTCCGGCGCGCTGCGGCCTATATTGCGGCGGCGTTCTACGGCCATCCCGCGCGCAAGCTGCGCATGGTGGGCGTGTGCGGCACCAAGGGCAAAACCACCACCACCTATCTGATGAAGGCCATTTTGGAAAAGGCCGGATTCAAAACCGGCCTGATCGGCACCACCGGGAACCTGATCGGTGACCGCAGCCTGCCCAGCAACATGACCACGCCCGATCCCGTCGATCTGCACCGGTGCCTCAGGCAGATGGTGGACGAAGGCGTGGAGGCCGTGAGCATGGAGGTCAGCGCCCACGCCGTGGATATGCACCGCGTGGATGGCATCACCTTCGAGGCCGCGTGCTATACCAACTTTTCGCAGGACCATCTGGACTACTTCGGCACGATGGAAAAGTACTTTGAAACCAAGAAGCGGTTTTTCATCGAAGGGTCGGCCCTGAACGCCGCGCTCAATGCCGATGACGAAACCAGCGCCTCCATCATCCGCGACCTCAAGGTGCCCTATCTGACCTACGGCATCAGCGCCGAGGCGGATGTGTTCGCGCGCGATATTGAGATTTCCGAGGAGGGCGTCTCCTTCTCCATCCGGCTGCGCGGGCTGGAGGACATGTCCATCTCCATGCACCTCACCGGCATGTTCAACGTCTATAACGCCCTGGCCGCCGCCTCGCTGGCGATGATCATGGGCATCGACAAAAGCGCCATCCGCGGGGGCCTGGAAAGCGTGAAGAACGTGCCAGGCCGCGTGGAGATTCTCGACACGCGCACGCCCTATAAGGTGATCCTGGACTACGCTCATTCGCCCGACGCGCTGGAAAACGTGCTCACCACCGTGCGCGCCTTTACGCGAAGCCGGCTGATTGTGCTCTTTGGCTGTGGCGGCGACCGCGACCATGGCAAGCGGCCCATCATGGGTGAGATCGTGGGAAGACTGGCGGATTTCTCCATTCTTACCAGCGATAATCCCCGTACCGAGGACCCGCAGGCCATCCTGCGCTCCATCGAAGAGGGCATGAAGCGCACCCAGGGCCGTTATGTGGTGATCGAAAACCGGCGCGAGGCCATCCGCTATGCGCTGGAAATGGGCCGGGAGGGCGATGTGATCATCCTGGCGGGCAAGGGCAACGAAACCTATCAGGACATCATGGGCGTGAAGCGGCCCTTTGATGAAAAGGTGGTCGTGCGCGAGCTGCTTGCCGAAATGCGCGCGTGAACATACCAAGGAGTTGATGGTACATGCTTTGGCTGATTCTGGCGCTGATTGCCTCCGAGGTGGCCATGCTGCTGATCGGGCCGCGGGTGTTGCCGGTGCTTCGCAAGCTCAAATTCGGACAGACCATCTATGAGCTGGGTCCCAAGAGTCACCGCACCAAGCAGGGCACGCCCACGATGGGCGGGCTGATGTTCGCGGCGGTCACGTGCGTGGTTACGCTGCTGATCATGTCCTTTGATACCTGGTACGGCGGATGGGATTTTGCCCTGGCGCTGGTGCTGGTATCGCTTCTGAGCATGCTCATCGGCTTCGTGGACGACTTTATCAAGGTGGTCAAAAAGCGCAACCTCGGCCTGATCTGGTGGCAGAAGATCATCGGTCAGGTGCTGGTATCGGTGGCGTTTTCGCTGTACTGCTATTTCAGCCCGCTTGTGGGCAGCAGCATCCTGGTGCCCTTTTTTAACGTGGAGTGGGACCTTGGCGTGCTGTATGTGCCGCTGATGACGCTTACGATGATCTTCATGATCAACAGCGCCAATCTTCAGGATGGCCTGGACGGGCTCCTGTCCAGCGTAACGGTCATTTCCAGCGCGGCCTGGGGGTTGATGGCCGTGTTTGTAGCGCTGGCAGGCGGCGCCTTCATGAGTCCGGAGCTGCTGGGCAACTACCGTCACCTGGCGGTGTTTGCGCTGGCCCTGTCGGGCGCATGCATGGGTTTCCTGCGCTTTAACCACTATCCCGCGCTGGTCTTTATGGGCGACACGGGCAGCATGTTCATCGGCGGGGCCATGGTGGGCATGGCCATGCTGCTGCGCATGCCGCTTTACATGATCCTGATCTGCTTTACGCTGATCGCCTCGTCCATGAGCGTGATCATCCAGCGCGTGTATTTCAAGGTGACCCACGGCAAGCGCATCTTCAAGATGTCGCCCATCCACCATCACTTTGAGCTATCCGGCATGACGGAGGTGCAGATCGTGGCCATGTATGCCGTGGTGGTAGGCATGCTCAGCCTGATAGCGCTGTTTTCGCTCAACGTGCTTCCGTGATTTTCCATTCCCGTTGGAGGTGGTTTGCCTATGAAATTGGCCAATAAGCGCATTTTGGTGGTCGGCATGGCGCGCAGCGGCGTGGCCGCGGCGCAGCTGCTTTTGGAAAACGGCGCGACGCCGGTGCTTTCGGACCGCAAGCCCGAGGACGCCTTCGGCGGGGAGCTGGATGCGCTGCGTGGTACGGCGTGTGAGTTCCGGCTGGCTGAGGACCCGGTCCGCCTGCTTTCGGAGGTGGATGGCCTGGTCATCAGCCCCGGCGTGCCCATCGACGCGCCAGTGGTGCTGGCTGCAAAGGAACAGGGCATTCCCATGGTGGGCGAGCTGGAGCTGGCCTGGTCGCTCCTGCAGGGCGAGGTGCTGGCTATCTCCGGCACCAACGGAAAAACCACCACCACCACTTTGCTCGGCAAGATCTTTGAAAACGCCGGGCGCGTCACCCATGTGGCGGGCAACATCGGCTATCCGCTGTCCGCCGTGGCGATGAAGAGCAAGAAGGACGACGTGGTGGTGGTCGAGGTGTCCAGCTTCCAGCTGGAAAGCATCAAGACCTTCCATCCGCATGTGGCCGCTTTGCTCAATATCACCGAGGACCATCTCAACCGCCATGGCACCATGGCGCAGTATATCCGTCTGAAGCAGCGAATCTTTGAAAATCAGACCGGGCGTGACTACGCCGTTTTGAACATGGACGATCCCGTGCTTTTCAAAATGGCGGGAAAGGTCAAGAGCCAGGTGGCGTTTTTCAGCCGCACGCAGCCGGTGGAAAACGGCGCGTTTGTAGAAGACGGCAAAATCGTGTGGCAATGGAACGGTGCGCGCCGCACGATCTGCGACGCGGAGCAGATTCTCATTCCCGGACCGCATAACCTGGAAAATGCCCTGGCTGCTACGGCCATGGCCTGCGCCATGGGCATACCCGCACCGGTCATTCGCCACACGCTGCAATCCTTTTCGGGGGTGGAGCACCGCATCGAAAAGGTGCGCGTGTTCCAGGGCGTCACCTATATCAACGACAGCAAGGGCACCAATGTGGACAGCACCATCAAGGCGGTGCAGAGCATGAAGGCGCCCACGGTGCTGCTGCTGGGCGGGTATGACAAGCACACGGACTTCATGCCCCTGTGTCGGGAGATCATCGCCTCCGGACGCATCGACGACGTGGTGGTGATGGGCGAGACCGCGCGCCAGATCCGCGAGCAGCTGGAGGAGGCGGGCTATGACCGCATCACCCAGGCCTACAGCCTGCGCGACGCGGTAGACAAGGCGCGCGCGCTGGCCGTCTCCGGCGGCAATGTGCTGCTTTCGCCCGCGTGTGCCAGTTTTGACATGTTCCGTGACTATGAGCACCGGGGCGCGGTGTTCAAGGAGATCGTAAACGCCCTGAACTGACAGGATGCCCCTTCCCGGCGTGAAGGAGATGCACACCAAAGACGACGCATCTTTTGAACGGTTGGGAGGGGGTCTTTTGACACAGCAGCAACCTGTAACCGCCGGACGGTGCCTCAAGCCCCGGCGCGCCGGTGTGGACCGGACGCTTCTGCTGATCCTGTCACTGCTGATGATGTGCGGCCTTCTGGCGCTGTTCAGCGCCACCTACTATAAGGCGGTGGATCAGGGCGACGCGCTTCTGGAGGTCAAGCGTCAGCTGGTGGGCATTGGATTGGGCGCGGTTTTGATGCTCATCACCAGCCGCATTCCCCACGCCTTCTGGGCTGACCCGCGCGTGGTGGTGGCGGGGCTGGCGGCGAGCATGATTTTGCTTGTGCTGGTGCTGATACCGGGCGTAGGCGTGTACCTCAACGGATCGCGGCGCTGGCTGAGCATTGCGGGCATGAGCTTTCAGCCATCCGAGGTGGCCAAGATCGCCTCGGTGATCTATCTTGCGGCCACGCTGAGCTATCGGCTGGAACGGCTGGAAAAACTGTGGCGGGGCGTCGTGCCGCTTTTGATCGTGCCGGCGGTGATGTTCCTGCTCATTCTGGAGCAGCCAAACCTCTCCACAGCGGGCAGCATCATGATCGTGGCCGTGCTGATGATGCTGCTGGCCGGCGCGAGGTGGCGCCATCTGTGCCTGATGGGCGTGGCGGGACTGTGCGTGGGCACGGTGTACGCCTGGATCGAACCCTACCGGCGCGAGCGGCTTCTGTCCTTCCGCGACCCCTTTGCGCAGATGAGCGACGAAGGGTATCAGCTGGCCCAGTCGCTGATCGCCATCGGGTCTGGCGGGCTGTTTGGACGCGGTCTGGGGCAGGGGCGGCAGAAGTTCAGCTACCTGCCCTATCCGGAAAGCGACTTCATTTTCGCCATCGTAGGGGAGGACTTCGGGCTGCTGGGATGTGCGGTGGTGATCGCGCTGTTTTTGGCTTTCGCCTTCGCAGGCATGCGCATCGCGGTTTCCTGCCCGGATCGCCACGGCTGTCTGCTGGCGGCGGGGCTGACGGCCATGATTGCCGTACAGGCGTTCATCAACATCGGCGTGGTGGTGGGCGTGCTGCCTACCACGGGGCTGCCGCTTCCGTTCTTCAGCGCCGGGGGCACCTCCATCTCCCTGCTGATGGCGGCGACGGGCATCATTTTGAGTGTATCGCGTACGTCGCGCAAATAAGGCTTTTTTTCACACTTGGTCAGGCATGACATAAGATGGTGCATGGAATGCTTGACGGAGGTGGAAGAATGAACGCCTTGCGAATTCACGGCGGGAGGCGCCTGACGGGTGAATGGAGGGTACATAGCGCAAAGAACGCGGTCTTGCCCATCATGGCCGCCTCCATCCTCACGGGGGAAGAAACGCGTCTGGAGGAATGCCCGGAACTGGTGGACGTGGCCTATATGGCCGATATTCTGCGCACGCTGGGCTGCCGGATACATAGCGGGGACGGAGCGCTGACCATTGACCCGCAGAGCCTGAACCGGCATGAGATGCCCGACGCGCTGGCCAAGAAGATTCGTTCCTCCATCTTTTTGCTGGGGTCCATTCTGGCGCGGTTCCGAAAGGCAACCGTCACCTTTCCCGGCGGATGCGAGATCGGTCTGCGGCCTATCGACCTGCATCTGAGCGGGCTGAGGCAGCTGGGGGTCGATGTGCGGGAGGAGGGCGGCCTGATTCGCTGCGACGGCCGGCACATGCGCGCCGGTACGGTGCACTTTGACTATCCCAGCGTTGGCGCCACCGAGAACGTGATGATGGCCGCGGCGCTGCTCAAGGGCCGCACCGTGCTCAGCAACGTGGCCAGGGAACCGGAAATTACCGATTTGCAGAACTTCCTCAATGCCATGGGAGCGCGCATCAGCGGCGCGGGCACGCATACCGTGACCGTCGAAGGCATGGACCGGCTTCGGGGCGTAAGCTACTGCCCCATGCCGGACCGCATCGTGGCCGGTACCTTGCTGGCTGCGGCGGCGGCCACGGGCGGTGACATCCGACTGACGAACGTGCCCTGCCGCGACCTGTACGCCGTCTTTACCAAGATGCGGGAGATGGGCTGCGAGATCGACGAGGAGGAAAGCGCGGTGCGGCTTCGCGCGCCGCAGCGACTCACGGCTTTCCAGCAGCTGCAGACGCAGCCGCATCCGGGTTTTCCCACGGATATGCAGGCCCAGATGCTGGCCCTGGCCGCGATGGCGAAGGGAACCTCGGTGGTGGTGGAGAACGTATTTGAGAACCGCTTTGCGCACGCGGGCGATCTCAACCGCATGGGTGCCAACGTGCTGGTAAATGGCCGCACGGCTGTGGTACAGGGCGTGGATATGCTCTACGGCACGCATGTGACCGCCCGCGACCTGCGCGGAGGGGCGGCGCTGGTGATTGCAGGGCTTGCGGCGCGCGGAGAAACGCTGGTGGAGCGCGCCGAACTGATCGACCGCGGATACGAACGCCTGGAAGAGATGCTGGGCGCGCTGGGGGCGGAGATCCGCCGCGACAGCGTATAAGCCAAGGGAGGAACATACATGAGCAAGCGCGCCGGGAAAAAGCGCACACCTGAGATCGAACGAGAGCGGTTCGAGGCATATGGCGAATATACCTATGACTACCTGCACGCGCAGGACGGCGACGCCGGGGACGCACAGGCCCCGGCCCAACCCAGCGTGCAGGCGGTCCGGCGTGCACAGAAACGGCGCAGGACGCACGGTTTTTTTAAGTTCCTGGGTCTTTTGACGGTGCTGACCATCGGCCTGGCGGTAGGTCAGCAGACGCTGTTTCGGCTGGAGACGGTTTATGTCGTCGGCAATGTGGAAAAGACCCCTCAGGAGGTCGTGATGGCTTCGGGCCTGGTGCGGGGGCGCAACATGATTACCATTGAGGAAGAGGACGTAGCCAAGGCGCTCAGTCAGGATCATACCATCATTTTCAAGGGAATGCAGAAGGAATATCCCAACACCATCTATCTTTACATCGAGGAGCGCAAGACCGTGGCCGCCATGCAGTGGCTGGGCATCCTCTATACATTGGACCGCGAGGGCGTGGTGATGGAGGAGAGCACCTCCACCACGCCGCCCGCGGGCATGCCGGTGATCACAGGCTTTCGTGTCAGCAATATCAACGTGGGGCAGCAGCTGATGGTGCGCTCTGAAAAACAGATGGACGCCTACCGTGAAATCATGGAGGAGCTGGAACTGCAGATGTACCAAAGCCAGGTGGCCGAAATCAACCTGGCCGATCCCGGCAACATCTATCTCATCATGGTTGAGGGCGTAACCGTGCGCCTGGGCGACGCCAGCTACATGCAGGCCAAGATCGGCGCCGTGCGCACGGACATGGCGTATCTTCGCCAGCTGGGGAAAACCTCCGGTATTCTGGACGTTACCATTCCGGAGGATGCCAAGTACATGCCGGAGAATTGAATGGACGATGGAAAAGTTTACGAACTTCTTCCCAAAAACGCGAAAAAAAAGCGGGAATATGCTTGCGTATTCCTGCCAAAACGGTTACAATAAATAATGGTACTTTGGGTGCCTTCTATTGCCGTGCGCGGCGGCGCCCGGCCCGCCGTGGGAACTTGCCCCGGCTGACTGATGAGGAACAGGGGAATGCTGTGTTATGAAATCAACCATCGCGGCCATTGATTTTGGTACGTGCAAGATCGTTACCCTCGTAGCCGAGACGAGCGGTACTCAGCGTTGCGACATCATTGGGGCGGGAATCGCCGCCTACGACGGCTTTCTGGACGGCGAATGGAACAACACCGTCATGCTCAACGAGGCCATCCAGAAATCCATCACCGAGGCCGAGACCCAGTCCAAGCGCAAGATCCGCGAGATCAACGTGGGCGTACCGGGCGAATTTACGCGCGTGTATGCCGTGGAGACCAGCGTGACCATTCAGGGGGCGGACCCGCATGTTACGCCCCGCCATGTGGAAAAGATCTTTGCCAATGCGGACAAGCAGCTCTCGCCCGTGCGCGGCGTGGTGGTGCACCGCAGCCCCGCGTGGTTCATGGTGGACGGCGGCAAAAAGACGCTGGAGCCCGTAGGGCTCAAGGGGACCGAGCTCAAGGCCCTGGTCAGCTTCGTGGTGGCCGATACCTTTTTCCTGGATGACGTAATGGCCCGCCTGCGCGACATGAACATCACCGTAAGCGGCTTTTTCTCCAGCTCCACGGGCGAGGCGATGCTCTACCTCCTGGAGGAGGACCGCGACCGCACCGCCATCCTGATCGATATCGGCTATCTGTGCACCGACGTGATGGCTGTGGAAGGCGACGCCGTCATCTTCCAGAAAACGCTTCCCGTGGGCGGCGGGCACATCGCTGCCGACGTGGCGGAGGGCCTGTCCATTCCCCTGGAATCGGCCGAGCAGATCAAGCGGGAATATGTGTATGGAATTTCTACGATTTCGCAATCCTATACGGTATCCGGCGGAGAAGGGGTCAAGACCGAAACCTTCACGCAGGAGCAGGTGGCGGCCGTGCTGGAACCCCGCGTGGACGAGATTGCGGACATGATTCAGGAATGCATCAACGACAGCGGTATCAAGCTGGGCAGCTGGTCCACCATCTATCTGACCGGCGGCGGCCTCAGCCTCAACCGCGGCGGAAGGGACTATCTTTCGGCCAAGCTGGAAAAGCCCGTGCGCGATACGGTCAAGCGCACCATTAAGCTCTCCAGCCCCATCTATGCCAGCGCCATGGGCCTGATGGACCTGATCATCGACACCATCGAGGCCCGAAACGCCACCTCCAGCGGCGTGGCGGGCGGCATCAAGGACTTTTTCAAAAGTTTGCTGGGCGGCTGACGCCCCGGACGCGACCGAAGAAAGATTGAGTAGGGGGATGCACTGTGCTTGAGTTTCAGATCGAGGATCAACAGAGCTTTGCGAGCATCAAGGTAATCGGCTGCGGCGGCGCCGGCAACAATGCCATCAATCGTATGGTGGACGCAGGCCTCAAGGGCGTGGAATTCATCGCCGTCAATACAGACCGTCAGGCCCTTGCCATGAGCAAAGCCAGCACGACCATCCAGATCGGCGAAAAGCTGACCAAGGGCCTGGGCGCAGGCGCAGTGCCTGATGTGGGCCGCCGCGCGGCGGAAGAAAGCCGCGAGGAAATTGCGCAGGCGCTCAAGGGTGCGGATCTGGTTTTTGTTACGGCCGGCATGGGCGGCGGAACCGGCACAGGCGCGGCCCCCATCGTGGCGGAAATCGCCCGTGACCTCAACTGCCTGACCATCGCGGTGGTCACCAAACCCTTTGCTTTTGAGGGCAAGCAGCGCATGAAGAACGCCGAGATGGGTGTGATCGACCTCAAGCAGCGCGTGGATACGCTGGTCGTGATCCCCAACGACCGTCTGCTGCAGGTGGTCACGAAGGGCACCTCCATGCTGGAGGCCTTCCGCATCGCCGACGACGTGCTGCGCCAGGGCATCCAGGGCATCAGCGACCTGATCGCCGTGCCTGCCCTTATCAATCTGGACTTCGCCGACGTCAAGACCGTCATGGAGTCCGGCGGCCTGGCCCATATGGGCATCGGCACCGGCAAGGGTGAAAACCGCATGGTGGAGGCTGCCAAGAACGCCATCCAGAGCCCGTTGCTTGAAACCAACATCGACGGCGCGCGCGCGGTGCTGATTAATATTACCGGCGGCGAGGACATGAGCATCATCGACATCAACGAGGCCGCCAACCTGGTCATGCAGGCCGCCGACAGCGAGGCCAACATCATCTTCGGCGCCGGCATCGACGAGAACATGGACGACGAGGTGCGCATTACCGTCATTGCTACCGGCTTTGAAAAGACCCCCTTCCCCAAGAAGGAGGATGCCAAGAAAAAGACCGGCTCCGACCGCGACTGGACGCGCAGCTTCTCCGGCGGCGGGACAGCCTACGACGCGGGCAACCTGCGCGGCACCCCGCTGGTCCAGCAGGATTACCCCACTCCCTCCTATGAGGACATGAGCTTCAACATGCCCATGGACGAGGATCGTGGCAGCAACTTCGGCGGCAGCTACATGGGCGGCGGCAGCACCATCCCCACTCCGGCGGCCATGCCGCAGATGATGCAGGGCGGTCAGATGTATCAATCCGGCTTCGGTCAGGGATATCAGCCTCAGCAGCCCTATGGACAGGTGGACTATGGCATGGGCCAGCCCGGCATGCAGTATCAGGGCGGTATGCAGCAGCCCCAGCAGCCCGGCATGCCGCAGATGGAATATGGCCAGCAGTATCAGGGCGGCATGCAGCAGCCCGTGAACCAGCAGCCGGACGCCAAGGCGCAACCCGAACCCGCGCCTCAGCCCGCCTCTGTGGAACGCGACGACCTGGGCGTGCCCGCCTTCCTGCGCAGGCCCACACGCAAGTAAAGACGAACGGCGGCCCCGTCTCCTCCCAGCAGGAGACGGGGCCGTTTTTAATACCTTACAACCCGCCTGTTGCGAAAACAGCCTTTTTGTTGTATACTAAAGACGGAACTCAAAGACCGATGGGGGAGGGATAGCCGAATGAAATTGATCATCGCTATCGTACAGGACGAGGACGCTTCCCGCTTGATCAGCCAATTGATGAATGATGGCTTTGGCGTCACCAAGCTGGCCACCACCGGCGGCTTCCTGCGTGCAGGCAACACCACGTTGCTGGTGGGCGTGGACGATGACCGCTTCCAGGCCGCGATGGATGTGATTGAAAAGGTATGCAAGAGCCGCAAGCAAATTGCGCCTTCTCCTGCATCCATGGTGGGTATGCCGGGCTCCTACACGCCGTATCCCATTGAGGTGGTCGTGGGCGGAGCTACCATCTTCGTACTTACGGTGGACCAGTTTATCAAGCTGTAACCCCAGGAAAGGAACCGCATTGACACAGATTGTATCCGCTGCGCCGCCGCCCGTGTTCCCCTTTCACAAGGGCTTCAACGCGGGCGTCGGCGTAGTGGTGAACCAGTTTCTCCACCGGCAAATGGTGCATGCATATCTGCTGACGGGCGCGCGAGGCCTTGGCAAGCGGACCCTTGCCAGGAAGCTGGCCAGCGCCCTGTTTTGCACGTCCGAAAACAAGCCCTGCGGCCACTGTGAAGCCTGCCGCCGCGTGCTGGACGGCAATGAGCCGGACGTGCTGACCCTTTTTGCCGATGACGGCAAGCAGATCGGCGTGGACCGTGTGCGAGAGGTGATTCAAAAAACAAACCAGCATGCCTTTGGCGACGGGTGGCGTGTGGTGCTGATCGAGCCGGTGGAGAAGATGACGCCCCAGGCACAGAATGCGTTGCTCAAGTCCCTGGAGGAGCCGGTGGCACAGGTGGTTTTTCTGCTGATGACGCACGAGCTGACCGCCACGCTGGGCACCATCGCCTCGCGTTGCGTACGCGTAAAGCTGTCCCCCTGGCCGGATGAGCAGCTCAAGGCGGCGCTTTTGCAGGCGGGCTATCCCATGGACCGCGTGGAGGCCGTGCTGCCGCGCAGCGCGGGCAATATTGGCCAGGCGCTCGACCTGCTGCGCGACGGCGGCGATGGGGGCGCGCAGGAGTTTGTGACCGCCGCGCTTTCCGTTTCAACCGATGCGGAGGCGGTCGGGCTCAGCACCCGCCTCAAGGAAGGGCGAGAAGGCGCGGACGCGTATCTGGCCGCGCTGGAAGAGGCCATATATCAGGCGCTGCTGGTGAGGACAGGCCGTATGGATGCGGAGGCGCTCAAGGCGTATCCTGCCCTGTGGCGCACGGCTGCGGAGCGAGCCCCGGCGAGCGAGTTAAACGCCCTGCTTACGGCTGTGATGAACGCGAAGCGGCTTAAGGCCGGGCAGGTGAACTGGCAGTCCAACATCGACCACCTTATGATGAGACTATTGGAGGAGCATACCAAATGGCGACAGTCGTTGGCGTAAGATTTAAGAACGCGGGAAAGTTGTATTATTTTGATCCCGGCAAGCTGTGGCCCGCCGCGGGCAGCTACGTAGTGGTGGAAACCGCTCGCGGGGTGGAGTATGGGCAGGTCATCACGGGCGTTCGCCAGGTGGATGACGAGCTGATTGCTTCGCCACTCAAGCAGGTGCTACGCATCGCTACGGAGGGCGACGCTCGTCACGCTGCCGAAAACGAGGCGTTTGAAAAGGAAGCCTACCGCATTTGTCAGCACAAGATTGAGGAACACAAGCTGGATATGAAGCTGGTGGGTGTGGAACAGACCTTCGACAACGCAAAAATCCTGTTCTACTTTACAGCGAACGGCCGTGTGGATTTTCGCTCGCTGGTCAAAGATCTGGCATCGGTGTTTCACACCCGCATTGAGCTGCGCCAGATCGGCGTAAGGGATGAAGCCAAGATGCTCGGCGGCCTGGGGCCATGCGGCAGGCCCATCTGCTGCGGCGCCTTCCTGGGTGATTTCCAGCCCGTGAGCATCAAAATGGCCAAGGAACAGAACCTGTCGCTCAATCCCACCAAGATTTCCGGCGTGTGCGGGAGGCTGATGTGCTGCCTGAAATTTGAGCAGGACCATTATGAGAGCACCCGCAAGCGCATGCCCAAGACGGGCAAGGAAGTGGAAACCCCGGACGGGGTGGGCACGGTGACGGACCTCAACGTGCTCAAGGAAACGGTGACCGTTCGCCTGCACAAGGGCGATTCGGTGGAGTTCAAGACTTATCCGTTGGAGGAGCTCAAGTGGAACAAGCCTGTGCCGCAGCCTGCCGCCGAGGGCCGCACGCAGGAGGGAAAGGCGCAGGAAGGCGGACGTTCCGCTCGCGGACAGGGACGTCGCAGCCGTCAGAATCGGGCGCCGCTTGCCACCGATCCCTCGGGCCCCGCACCGGTGATGCCTGCGGAGGCGGACGAGCTGCCGCCGGAGGTGACGGAGGAGCGCGCCGATGAGGGCGAGGGCGACTGGCTCAAGGCCGTGGAAGATGCGCTGAAAGCCGCACAGGAAAAGGAATAAAGCCCATTTCGCAATGTAACAAATGCTTGCAATCAACCCCTATTCGTGATATGATGTGTGCGAGCGATGGCCGCTTTGACGGCTGCCGCCATTGCAATACCGGGAGGTGAAACCATGGCATACCAGATTTCTGATGATTGCATCAGCTGCGGCGCCTGCCAGGCTGAATGCCCCGTTGACGCGATTTCCGAAGGCGACGGCAAGTACGTGATCGATGCGGACAAGTGCATCGAGTGCGGCGCCTGCGCCAGCACCTGCCCCGTGGGCGCTCCCGCTCAGGCGTGACGCTAACGTTGCAGCAAGAACAGAACAGCGCGCGAGTAACGCGATGTTCTGTTTTTTGTTTCTTGGGATCAAGGAGGATGAGCGATGGAAGCGGAGCAACGGGAATCCATGATCCGCCGCTGGTTCGAGATGTGGCTGCTGGGCAGGGATCTGGGCATCGCCCGCCTTTTTTCGCCGGATGCGCGTTACATCGAAAGCTGGGGACCGGCATATCAGGGTGTGGAGCGGATTCAACACTGGTTTGCGGAATGGAATACCCGCGGAAAAGTGGCGGAGTGGACGATCCTGCAATTTTTTCATAAGCCGGAAGAGACGGCGGTGGAGTGGCGCTTTCGGGCGGAGATGAATGACGGAACGGTTCAGGCATTTGAAGGCGTTTCACTCGTGCGCTGGGACGGCGAGGGAAGGATTTGCTTTTTGCAGGAATTCGGCTGCAACACCAACACCTATGACCCTTATGAAAAAGGCCCTGTGCCGCAGTTTCGCAGCGAGAAGGCGCTGTGGTTCTGACCCCGGGGTATGGGAAACCATGCCGCTTTTGCGTTAAAAAAACGGACGTGCCGTGAGATTTATCTCTCCGGCACGTCCGCTCGCTCAGGCCAGAATCAGGTGGGTCAGTTCTGCCATGCTGGTTGCACGCAGATCTGCCTGCAGATTGGGATAGAAACCGTCCGGGTCAAACAGCACGCCGCGCATGCCCGCGTTATGCCCCGCTTCGATGTCGATGTCGCGGTCGCCCACCATGGCAGCCTCGGCCGGGTCGATCGCGTTCCGAGCCAGCAGGCAGCGGAGCGCGTCCGGGGCGGGCTTGTGGGGAAAGCCGTCCTCGCTGGTCACGCCGTCGGAAAACAGGGACCACAGGCCGTCCTGCTCAAGCTGCTCTATGGCGCGCCGGTCGCGGTGGGTGTAGAGGTAGTGACGCACGCCCGCCGCCTGAAGCGCTCGCAGGCAGTCTCCCAGACCCGTGTAGGGCGTAAAGCCGCTTTCCTGCGCATGATAATGCGCAAATACCTCCATCACCCGCGCAACGTCCAGCCCCGCCATTCCGGCGCAGTGCTGTGCCGCAGAAAACACCGACACCTTCAGCAGGGAAAGGGCTTCGTGCGGCGTGACCAGACCGGAACATCCCAATTCATCCAGCGTGCGCAGAAAAGCGCGGGTCACATTGGGATAGGAATCATACAGCGTTCCGTCAAAATCCCAGAACAGATGGCGGATAGGCTTCATTCGGATTTCCTTTCATCGGCCTTATCGGCCTCTTTTGCATCTGTCTTGTCCGGTTCGCCTTCTTCAGGCGTTTCCGGCTCCACCTTGCTGACCAGGGCCTTTTCCACGCGGTGATCCACGATGCTTTCCACCTGAATATGCAGGCCGTGCATGGTGACTTCGGGCGTGCTGCCGTCTTCGGGAATGCTGTCAAAGGAACTGAATACCATCCCACCCAGGGTGTCGTATTCCTCGTCCAGAGGCAGGTCAACATCCAGCGCCTCGGCCAGCGTTTCCAAATCCACGGTGCCGGTTACGCGCCACAGATTGTCGCCCAGTTTTTCGATTTCGGCATCCTCGCTGGGGTCAAATTCATCATAGATATTGCCTACGATTTCCTCCAGCAGGTCCTCCATGGTCACGATACCGCTCATTCCGCCGTATTCATCCACCACGATGGCCAGGTGCTTCTTCTGCTTTTGCATATTGCTGAACAGCGTATCGGCCGGCACGGTTTCGGGCACCAGGTAGGCGGGGCGCAGCAGCTCGCGCAGGGGCTTGGGCGCATCCAGCTGGGCATTGAGCAGAAAATCGCGCGTGTTGAGGACGCCGATGATATCGTCAATGTCGCTGTCATATACCGGAAAGCGGCTCAACCCGCTTTCCCGGATGGTGCGGAGAATCTCTTCCCGGCTTTCATCCACATGCAGGGCCACCACATCCATGCGGTGTACCATTACATCGGCCGCTGTGGTGTTGTTGAATTCAAAGATGTTTTCAATCATGGTGCGTTCATCCTGTTCGATGGCGCCGTTTTCACTGCCGATGTCCACCATCATGCGGATTTCTTCTTCGGTTACTTCCTCGGAGGAATCGTTGGGATTGATGCGCAGAAGACGCAGTACACCGTTGGTGGAAACGGTCAGCAGCCACACCAGGGGCAGGAAGAATTTCGACATGCCCCGGATGACCGGGCAGGCGATGCGGGCGATGCGTTCGGGGTCCTTGAGCGCGATGCGCTTGGGTACCAGCTCGCCCAGAACAATCATGAAATAGCTCAGAATCAGCGTGATGAGCACCACGCACACCGTATGCAGAACAGCGGGCGGAAGCAGGGCAAAGCCCGCCCTCGTCAGCGCGCCTGCAAGTACCGATGCAAAGTTATCCGCTGCAAAGGCGCTGGCCAGAAAACCGCTGAGCGTGATGCATACCTGAATGGTAGACAAAAACCTTGTGGGCGATTCGATCATGTGCAGCATGAGAGCGGCGCGTTTATCGCCATCCTCAGCCTGTTTACGGACTTTGTTTTCATTGAGGGATACCACCGCCGTTTCGGTGGAGGCGAAGAACGCATTGATCAGGATCAACAGAAGCTGAAACAGAAGCTGACTGCCTATGGGGTCGTCCAAGAGAATACCTCCTTGCGAAATTGCGACTCAGCCGCATAATACAGCATTATAGCATAAAACCACGGAGTATGCATCCATCTATTGTGAAAAAACGTAAAATCCCGCGCCGGTAAGGCGCGGGTCAGACCGTTGACAAACCCAAGTCAACGGTCATTTTTCATAAGGAAAAACGAACA
>UQEF01000067.1 GCA_900540045.1 uncultured Eubacteriales bacterium
CAACGGCCAATGCTGTAGTTGGCAAACAGCAGCGCATAATTATCCAGACCAATTTCAGAAGGCCACAGCTCCACGGGATACGGCATGGTAACCAGATTGGGGTGCAGCGCCTCGATCATCAGAATATAAAACGGAAATACTACCGTGACGCCCACCACCGACAAAAACAGCAGGCGGGCAGCGGTGCGCCAGCGCCTGGTCCGAACGTTGACGGAATCCATCGGCTCATCTCCTTTCTCCCAGCAGGCGTTTTTCCATGGTGATCACCAGCAGGAACAGGACAACGCCAATCACGGCGATGGCACTGGCATAGCCGATGTTATAAGAGGAAAATGCCTGTTGGTACAGATAGTAGGTAATGGTCATCGTGGAATAGTTCGGCCCGCCTTTGGTAAGCATGTAGGGCTGCACAAACATTTGAAACGCCCAGGTTGTAACCATCACCACGCAAAGCACGGTGGTGGGCCGAATTTGCGGTAGCGTTATGTGGAAAAACATTTTTATGCGTCCGCAGCCATCAATCGATGCGGCTTCATAAAGGTTTGTATCCACGGTTTGCAATCCGGCCATAAACATCAGCACCGTATAGCCGCAATTCTTCCAGATGGACAGCAGCACCAGCGACGGCATGGCCCAGCCGGTATCCAGCAGCCAAGGGACCCTGGAGATGCCGAAAACGGAAAGAATGCTGTTGAACAGGCCGATGTCATAGTCAAAAAACCATTGCCATACCACAATAACCACCACATAGGAGGTAATGACCGGCACGTAGTACAGCGCGCGAAAAAAAGACATGATTTTGCCTTTGTGGTTGAGCATCATGGCCAGGAAAAGAGAGATCGCAACCGTGGGGAGGACATACATCAGCGCATATTGAAAGGTATTGGCCAATGAACGCAAGGCAATGGAATCCGAAAAAAAACGTTGATAGTTTTTCAGGCCCGCATAGCTGGGAGAGGAAAGAGCCGACCAGTTTTGCAGGCTATACCATAGGTTGGCGGCTGTCACCACAAGACCAAAACCGCCCAGAATCAACAGGGAAGGGAAAACGAACCAAAATCCGCTTTCACGCCGCCTTACTTTGCGCGAGGTTTTTATCATATCGCAGCCTCCTCAAAACGCGTTTTCCTCAATGGCTCGCACCAACGATGAGGGAGCGCCCGGCAGGGGCAGGCGAACAGGAGCAAGTCCGTGACGCTTGGATTCATAAATCGCCATAATGATTTCAAGCGCCGCCCGGCCATCCTGGGCCGAAGAGGTCAAGCTTTCCCGCCCGTTGCGCACACAATCAATCAGCTCACTGTACGCTGCCAAATAGGGATTGAGCTTTTCCGGAGCGCATGGATAGGGAACCTGCACCAGCTCCTTGAAATTGCTGGCGTAACGGCTATCCTCATACTTCCATAGCCAGGCTTCGTTGGTCTGCAGGAGCATTTTTCCCTTGGAACCCTGGATCTCCAGTTCAAAACGCATGTAATCCGTGCGCTCGTTTACAAGTGTGGTTGCATAAACGCCGCTTTTGAAACGCATGATGCTATAAGCGCTGTCCTCTACACGGTCTGAGGGGCGGGCGCGTTCTACGTCGCTCATGACCCACTCCACATCTCCAAGCAGATAGCGCATGATATCAAACAGATGCGTGGCATCGTGAAGGAGCGGGCCTTCATACTCCGACTGCCAGTTCTTGTTGGGCTTGCATCCCTCGCAAATGCCGATCACGGCATTGACCGTTCCGATTTCTCCTTGTTCCAGCAGCTTCTTGGCCGACCGGTAGAGTGAGTTGAACCGGCGGTTATGCATCGTCATCAGGATAGTACCGTGCTCGCGGCACGCCTTCAGCATCCGGTCTGCATCCTCCAAAGAAAGGGCAAGGGGCTTTTCGCAGAGAATTCCCTTTACCCCCGCACATGCCAGATCGACTACAATTTGTGCATGCGTCTCCGGATTGGTAGCTACGCCTACGATATCAATCTTCTCTTCACGAACCATGTCGAGGTAATTTGTATAGGCCTTGCGCGTATGAAAACGCTCCTGAAAGGCTGTTGCGCTCGCTACGCTTCGCGCCGATCCGGCTACCAAATCCACCCCTTCCAGGCTGGCTAGGGCTCCTGCATGGGTACAGGGATGGTCGCGCTTGGGGTCGTCTTCCAGGGTCCAGGCGATGCGTCCAAGGCCAACGAGTGCCGCACGATAATTTTCCATGTTTTACTCCTCTCGTGCCCGCACCAGAGCCTGGTTCATACGGGCAATCATCTCAAAGTTTCGTTTGGTTTCATAAGGGCTAACGGGAGGCTTTCCGGTGTCGATCATACGGATAAAGGCCTCCATGACTCCCTTAAAGCCCCCATAGGCATTGTCCACATTATATTCGGGCAGCCCGGTATATTCATTGTCCATGTTATTGATAAAGGCATGATGAGGCGTAATAATCTCCACGGAGTAGTCGGTCCGATCTGTGGCACACAGTAATGAAATGGTGCCGAGCGCGCCGTTTTCATATTCTACGGTCAGGGCATAGTTATCATCACAGCAGGCGTTAAAGTGATGGCATTTGGTGGACACGCCTATGATGCGGCGGACCTGTCCGTGCATAAACATGTTGAGCAGCTCAACAGCATGGATACCGATATCGGTCAGCATACCTCCGCTCTGTTCCGGCTGGTCATGCCAACGCTTTACAGGATTCTCTAGGAAAAAGCGCATGGTATGGTATACGGTTACATGGCAACGCACGGGGAGTTCGCCTGTGGCAAGCAGATCTTGCTGCATTTTAAGGTAGCTTGGAGCCAGCCGCAAGGGGCTTAAAGAAAACGCCTTTGCGTCTTTGAATTCCTCCAAAAAGGCCAGGGCCTCTTCTACGTTGCTGGAGAGGGGTTTTTCCAAATAAACCGGTATTCCCTTGGCCAGAAATGGTCGGGCAAGCGAAATGTGATCGCAGTTGCGGCTGTCGATCAGAACGCCGTCCACTTGGGGAAAATGTTCAAAATTTGAAACCACCTGGCAGCCAAAGCGTTCTGCATAAGCACGGGCATTTTCCTCGGTGTAATCCCATACGCAGTTTACGTCTGCGCCCAGCTCGTTGAGCAGGGGCGCGTAGAAGTAAGGATTGTTCAGCCCTAGTCCCACCACGCCGATCTGCTTTCTCATATAAACGCCTCCACAATGAGTAATTTGGGAAAAAATCCGGCGCGCCCCGCGTTCTGGCGCGCCGGACCTTCCGTTAGTTGGCCATGATGACCTCGATTTGACTCTGTGCCTCGGCAAGGCCGTCTTCAACGGTTTTAATGCCCAACAGGATGGAGTTAAATTCCGCCCCAAGAACCTCAAGGATTTCCGAATAATGAGTGTTCATGGGACCGGTACCGGTAGCCCACTCGGCCTGAGTAGACATGAAGGCCAGCCTCTCGTCCGTGAGGTAATCGGCAGAGTTGATATCCTTGCGGGGAGACATAAAGCCCGAAGCCGCCAGAATGGTGCGGGTATTCTCCTGGTTGGTGAGAAATTTTACCCATGCAATCGTAGCGTCACGGTTTTCGGCCTTGGAGAACATGGCATAGGAACCTACGGTAACATATCCCATCTTGCGCTCGCCTGTGAGGATGGGACCAACCTTAAAGTTCAAATCGGGGTTGGCGTTAGCCGCCTGCGTTACCTTGGAGGGCTCCACATCCAATTCGATGCCTACCTTGCCGGAGGCGAAGTCAAAACCGCCGCCAGTAATATTGGACATTTGGATATATCCCTCGTCAAACAGACTTTTTACGTAGCGAAGAGCATTTGCGACAGGTTCGCTGTTGATGGCAACGTTGCCGTTCTCATCCAGAACGTCGCCGCCTGCCTGCCAAACAAAATTCATGATGCTGGTCACGGGAGAGGGGCGGTTGAGATCGTAACGGGCACCAGCCTGGATAATTTCACCATTTTCGTCTTTTTTGGTGAGCGCGGCGATGGCCTCTTTCATTTCATCCCATGTCTGCGGGGGATTGTCGGGGTCCAGCCCTGCTTCTTCAAACAAGTCTACATTGTAAAGATAACCAAGGGAATTTTGCAGGATGGGAAGTGCGTAGAGCGTTCCATCATAGGTAAGCGCGTTGAGTGCACCCTCGGTGTACATTGCTTCCAACTCTTCCTGTGTATATACTTCGGAAATAGGAACCAGATTTCCGGTAGAAGCAAACAGGGGAACTTGGAAGTCATTAAGGTACACTACGTTGGGGGCTTCGCCACCCGCGATGGCCGTGAGCATCTTTTCATAGCGGCCATTCCAGGGAAGGTGCTGAATGTCGATCGTCACGTTGGGATACTGTTCGTTGAAAGCCTTAATGATGGGCTCAAAAAGCGCTACATCATCCGAAGAAAGGGGAAAAGACCACATGGTGACGGTTCCGGAAAGGCTGGATTCAGCGCTTGCCGTCACACCCAAAACTGTGCTTATCATCAAAACGCCGGTCAACAGGAACGCAAGAATTTTTTTCATCAGAAATTACTCCTTTCTTTGCGTAGACTTAAGAGATATAATCATGGGACACTTAGATATAAGATATCAGATATCTTATATCTTGAAAAAACAATTCCTCCTTTCTTTACATAAATCAGTTTATAGATATTCTGCCGATATATGTACCATAACACAGCGCGAATAAAATGTCAACATGGAAAGTGGTTGTTTGAAAGGTAGAGTTGAAGTGGTGTCAAACATAGGTTACGGTCCAGGATGGAGAAGAAGTCAAGGGAATGGTGGAAATTTGCCAAACAAATACAAACCCGACCTTGACTGGGGTAAGTCAGAAGAAAAATAGGAAATAGCTGTCCGGCACAAAAGAATGGATAGTCCTGGCCGTTACATCACACCGTTATACTGCTTAAGCACATCATACCCGGACAGATCATAATATAATTGTTTGACTCTCTTTGGTGATAGCCAGCTGTCTGCGGCCGTCTGCCAGACTGCACATGCGCATGTGCTTGTAGAAGCACTGTTTGCGGAGAACGATCTTTCGCAGAAGCCAAAGAACTGCATGGCCTGCGCCATGCCCACATGCTCGGAACCCGCAACATGTACGAGCAGTTCTTCCTCATCGCTGCCGTACAGAACATGAAAGGCATTGCCAGGGCGTTTCGTTTTCTTTAAGGAACTGCTTCCTCCCGGAAACAGCTCCTTTGCCGGCGGCCTGGCGTCCCACGCATGGAGCCCCGTGCCTCGGGAAAGGGCCGGAGCCGCTGCGCCAACCCGCGGCGGGGGAGCGCTCCCTCAATCCCCGCCCGGCGGGCATCCTGCGGGACCCACCCGTGGCGGTCGTCCGTCCCGGTTTTGCGGGGCACTGTACATCCGCGCCGGATTGGGCTACAATAGTCATGCGGCCGGCTGGCCCAACGGGAGGATCGAAATGAGGCAGAACGCAGAAAGAATGGTAGAGTTTCTGGATATGCGGCGTTCCAACGCTTCCGAAAACTTCTTACCCCATACGCACGATTATTACGAACTGAGCTATCTCACCAACGGTCATACCAAAATCAAGCTCAACGGCCTGCTGCTGACCTATGAGGCATACGATTTTGTGCTCGTCCCGGCAGGAGTGAGGCATAATTTGTACTACGCCCAGAATGAAAAGTACGATAACTGCACCATCTGGTTTCGGGGCGACAGCGAGTTTCTCAACTCGCTCTGTTGGGAAACACAGGCGATCAAGCTGCATGATTATGACGGGGCGCTGCATTTTCTGGGATCGGAGATCTTTCGCCTGCATCAGAACTACGGATCGGGCAATGCGGAGCTGTTTGACGCCTATCTCTACGCGGCCCTGCTGCATATGCGCCGGGGCGATGTCATGGATACCCTTGCGCCCGCCGGCCAGGACGAGGACCCCGTCGAACGCGCCGTGCGCTTCATCAACGACAACATCCTGCTTCGGCCCGTTACGGTGAGCGCCATTGCCGAGGAACTGGGGCTGTCGCCCGCCTATTTTACGAGGCTGTTTCAGCGGCGCATCGGCATGACCCCGGTCAAATATATCATCGAGGTGCGCGTGGCCCAGGCCAAACGCATGCTGACTGAGGAAAACTACTCTATCAAGGAGATTGCCGCCGCCCTGCATTATGAGGATCAGCTGTATTTTTCCCGCCAATTCACCAAGGCCACCGGCCTGCCGCCCCGGAAATACCGGGAACAGACCCGTCGCTGAAAGACCTTTTTGATATTATTTGTGCGGGATATGTACTTTTTTGTACATGGAATCTCCGCAGCACAACATGGCAGGCTCCCAGCAAAAGGCCGGGCATTTTTGAAGATGCTCCGGCCTTTTGGAACTGCCTGAAGAGCGGTCGCCGGACCAGGGGGGCGCCGATGCGGCAGGGCCATGTCTCAATCGTGCGATCTTGACGGGGGGCCTGCGCTGAGTCCTGCTCACAGATCAAAAAAATCTATATTTTTATCAAAATCATGCATTGTAACCGGCTTCGACTTTTGTTAGTATCTTACCAGAGTCAAAGAACCGTAAAGGGCGGAGGCTGAAACCAAAAGGACGTGTATTGCTTGTAATATGGATTTTTATGCACTGTTTCCCAGCATATACACGTGGTGAAAGGGGGAGGGAGCGGCTCTCAGGAAACGTTTTTGTTAGTGGCAGCTGTTGGTATCAATGCCGAAACGGCTTTGAACGATATGATTGAAGGAGGACAAAACCATGAAAAAACTGTTGGCAATGCTGCTGGCCGCGCTGATGATTCTGGGCACATGCGCTGCGATGGCCGAAACAACCGAGGCGGACGAACCCATCACCTTTGGATTTACTGTCACCACGAACAACAACCCCTTCTTTGCCGAGATTGAGGCGGCGGTGCGCGAAGTGGTCGAGGCCAACGGCGACGTGCTGATTACGTCCGATCCCCAGAGCGACCTGCAGACCCAGATTTCCCAGTGCGAGGACATGATCGCTCAGGGCATCGACTGCCTGCTTCTGTGCCCCATTGACTCCGCCGCGATCAAGCCCATCCTCACCCTGTGCGAGGAGCAGGACATCCCCGTGGTCAACTTCGATACCGACGTGGTGGATGTGGACATGGTGGACGCCCTGGTCGCCACCGACAACTACAGCGCCGGCGTGGCCGTAGGCGAGGACATGCTCAAGAAACTGCCCAAGGGAAGCAAGATTGCCATCCTGGACATTCCCTCCAACGTGGCTTCCGACGCGCGCATCAACGGCCTGCTGGACACCCTGGGCGACCATGTGGTCGTGGTGGACCGCCTCAACGGCAAGGGCGACACGGGCGTGACGCTGCCCATCGCGGAGGACCTGATTATCGCCAATCCCGATCTTGCCGCGTTCTTCGGCATGAATGATCCCATGGCCATTGGCTGCGTGCAGGCGGTTGCCTCTCAGGGCAAGACCGGCGAAATCCTGGTATGGGGCGTTGACGGATCTCCCGAGGCCAAGCAGTGCGTTGCGGAAGGCACCATGGAGGGCACCGGCGCCCAGTCTCCCGCCACCATCGGCAAGGTGACCATCGAAACCGCCTACAAGCTGCTTGAGGGCGAAACCTTCGATGAGAAGATCTATATCGAATCGTTCATCATCAACAGCGACAACATCGACGAGTACAGCCTGGACGGCTGGCAGTAAGGCTGGCAGGCTCTGCCGTTGTCGCACGGTGACGTGCGGCAACGGCAGCTTCCTTTCCCCCCAAATAACCGGCGGCCTCCGGCGATCCGCAGGCCGGTAAGGAAGAGAGGTCTCTATGGAACAATATCCGCTTCTGGCCATGCGCAACATCAGCAAATCCTTTCCGGGCGTCAAGGCGCTGGACAACCTGAACTTTGACCTGCGCAGCGGCGAGGTGCACGGGATTCTGGGCGAGAATGGCGCTGGCAAATCCACGCTGATCAAGGTCCTGGGCGGCATTTACCATCCCGAACAGGGCGAGATCCTCATCAATGGCCAAAAGGTAAGTATTCAGAGCGTGATGGCCGCCAAGGCACAGGGTATCTCGATCATCCACCAGGAGCTGATGCTGGTACCTCACATGACCGTGGCTGAAAACATCTACCTGACCCGTGAACCCAAAACGCATTCCGGCCGCATTGACAAGGCGCAAATGAACGCCGACGCTCAGACCATCCTGGACGGCCTGGGCACCCAGATCCGCGCGGATACGCTGGTGGGCAGGCTCAGCATCGCCCAGCAGCAACAGGTGGAAATTGCCAAGGCACTGTCCATGAACGCCAAGATTCTGGTCATGGACGAGCCCACCTCCTCGCTGACCGAAAGCGAGGTCGGTGTCCTGTTTCAGATCATGCGCAGGCTCAGGCAGCAGGGTGTGGGCATCATCTACATATCGCACCGCATGGCGGAGCTGTTTGAAATCACGGACCGCATTACGGTCATCCGGGACGGCCGCTTTATCGGCACGTGCGTAACCAGCGAAACCGATGCGGACTCCCTGATTGCCATGATGGTTGGCGCAAAGCTGGAAAGCTTTTATACCTTTACAAAACGCACTTTCGGCGAGGTAGCTCTCGAGGTCAAAAACATCCGGCGCAAGGGCGTGCTCAACGATGTCAGCTTCTCCGTCCGCGAGGGCGAGGTGCTGGGCTTTGGCGGCATCGTGGGCGCGGGCCGCTCGGAGCTCATGCGCTCCATTCTGGGGCTGGACCCGCTGGATGGAGGCGAAATCTACGTTGGCGGCAAGCGCCTGGAAAAGCCGTCTCCCCGGACGGCCCAGCACATGGGGCTGGTGCTGGTGCCCGAAAACCGCAAGCTGGAGGGGCTGGTGCTCAACAATTCGGTGGAGTTTAATGCCACCCTTGCCGTACTGGACGAGTTCATCTCCCCCAAAGGATTATCCAAGCAGAAACGCAAGGCCATTGTGGACCGGTATGTGGACATGCTGTCCATCAAGACGTCCTCAAATGACAAGCTGGTCTGCCAGCTGTCCGGCGGCAACCAGCAAAAGGTGGTCATCGCCAAATGGCTGGCCGCCAAACCCAAAGTGCTGATTCTGGACGAGCCCACCCGCGGCATCGATGTCGGCGCGAAGGCGGATATCTACAAGATTATCGACAGACTGGCCCAGCAGGGAATCGCCATTATCATCATTTCATCCGAACTCAACGAAGTCATCAACATCTGCGATCATGTGGCCGTCATGTTTGCGGGCCGCATCAATAAGATTCTCGATAAAAGCGAGGCAACGCAGGAAACCATCCTCAAATACGCCACAGGGAGTGTAGACGAAAATGCGTGACCAACAGCCAAAAAACAGCTTCTACTCAAGAACGCAGAGCATCCCTGTCGTCAGGGGCGTGGCCGCATATGCCCACCGCAATCTGGGCATCCTCTGCGGACTGATCGCGTTGTGTATTTTCCTGAGTGTTTCGACCACCACGTTCGCTACCAGCGGCAACATTCTCAACATCCTCAGGCAGATCACCACCAACGTATGCCTCACCATCGGCATCATGATGGCCATTCTGCTGGGCGGCATTGACCTGACGGGCGGCGCAATCATTGCGCTGTCAGGCTGCGTGGCGGCCAAGTCCATCATGGACTTCGGCCAGCCGGTGGTCGTGGGCATCCTGCTGGGACTGGGCGTTGGCCTGTTCTTCGGCCTGCTCAACGGCGTCATCATTGCCTACACGGACATGCCTCCCTTTATCGTCACGCTCGCCATGCAGAATATCTGCCGCGGAGCTGCGTACCTCTATGCCGACGGAAACCCCATCCGCATCTCCAACGATGCCTTTGAAACCATCCGCATGGGCTACCTGTGGGGCATCCCGCTGCCGGTGATCTATTCGGTGATCCTGCTGTTTATTACCTTCTGGATACTCACGCAAACCAAGATAGGCCGCGAAATCTACGCGGTGGGCGGCAACCGCGAAGCTGCCCGCTTCACCGGCATCAATATCAACCGGGTGCAGATCTTTGTCTACAGCTTCAGCGGCCTTCTGGCGGCCGTGGCGGGCATTGTGCTGGCCTCCGGCATGGCATCCGGCCAGCCGGGCACCGGCGTAGGCTATGAGACCGACGCGGTGGCTGCGGCCGTGCTGGGCGGCGCCAGCATGAGCGGCGGCGTGGGAACGGCCGGCGGCATGATTATCGGCATTCTGGTCATCGGCGTGCTCAACAACGGCCTGAACCTGCTGCATGTCAACTCTTTCTGGCAGTACGTGGCGCGCGGCGTGGTGATTATCCTGGCCGTGTACGTCGACCTGCTCAGAAAGCGCAAGGAATACCGCTGATGGCAGGTGAGAGGCAATGATCTATACGGTTACGTTTGCGCCGGCGCTGGACTATGCGCTCTGGCTGGATCGGATGATCCCGGGTGAAGTCAACCGTGCGCAGCGCACGCGCCTGTTTGTGGGCGGCAAGGGCATCAACGTGTCCCTGGTGCTCCGGGAGCTGGGCATACCGAGCGTATGCCTGGGCTTTGCGGCCGGTTTCACGGGCTCGGAGATCGTGCGCCGCCTTCGCCAGGAGGGCCTGAACGAGCAGATGGTGCGGCTTGAAAACGGCCTGTCCCGGATCAATGTCAAGCTCAAGGGCGCGGAGGAAACCGAGATCAATGCGTCAGGACCGGCTGTGGATGAGGCGGCCATGCATGCCTTTTTGCGCCGGCTGGAGGCGCTGGGCCCCGGCGACGTGCTGGTGCTGTCCGGCGGCGTGCCCCAGGGCGCGGAGGAAACGCTGTATGCGCGGCTAAATCGCATGGCCGCCGCGAAGGGCGCGGAGACGGTCGTGGACGCAACGGGTGCACAGCTGATCCATGCGCTGGCGGAAGGCCCCATGCTCGTAAAACCCAACCTGCGCGAGCTGGAGGCGGCAACCGGCGGCCCCATTCGCACGCTGGCCGCGCTGGCGGAGCGGGCGGAGGGCCTGCGGCGGCAGGGTGCCCGGAACGTGCTGGTATCGCTGGGCGCCGAAGGGGCCCTGCTGGCCTGCGATTCGGGGGTGTACCGCTGCGCGGCGCCAAAGGGAACCGTGCTTGGCACCACGGGTGCGGGGGACACCATGGTAGCGGCCTATCTGTACGCCGCCCGGCTGGGGCTCGAAGATGCCCGGCGTCTGCGGCTGTGCGTGGCAGCCGGCAGCGCGACCGCCTTTTCCGAGGCGCTTGCCGCAAAAGATACCGTGGAAGCGATTCTCAGACGCACACCGATGCCCGAACGCGTATCGGTGGAAAACAAATTCTGAAGCTGTTGTGAGGGTGTTGGATGATGGATACCAAAACGCTTCTGCCTTTGGACGAGCCTCTGAGTCAGGCACGCGTGGACTGGCTCAGCGCCGTTTCGCTTAAATTGCGCGGGGAGGTTGTGGAGCTGATCGACCATGCGGGATCGGGGCATATCGGGGGCTCAATGTCGAGCCTGGATGTGCTTGTGATGCTCTATGCGACGGCGAACATTACGCCTGCCAACATGGAATCTCCCGACCGCGACCGCGTCATCATCAGCATGGGCCATATTTCTCCGGCGGTCTATTGCGTGCTGGCGGCATTCGGGTTTGTGGACCGTGAGGCGCTGTTCAGCCAGTACCGCCGCGAGGAAGGCGTGTTTGAAGGCCATCCCAGCAATCTGGCACCCGGCGTGGAGTGGTGCAACGGCTGCCTGGGGCAGGGTCTTTCGCAGGGCGTGGGTACGGCGCTTGCGCTTGGCCTTCGCAAAAGGGAAGGCGCGCATGTCTATGTGCTCATGGGCGACGGCGAGCAGAGCAAGGGCCAGCTTCAGGAGGCGATCGAGCTGGCGGCCAAGTACCGCCTGTCCCGCCTGACGGCCATCGTGGATATGAACGGCCAGCAATCCAGCGGTACGACGCAGCAGGTCAATGACGTGCCGGTGGCGCGGCGCTACGAGGCGGCCGGCTGGCAGGTGATCCATGCCGACGGGCATGACTTTGAATCCATCCGCCGCGCGCTGCTGGCGGCCCGTCAGGCCGACCGGCCCGTGTGCATCCTGGCCCATACGGTCATGGGCAAAGGCATTCCCGGCATCGAAAACGACTGGCATTATCATGGCCAGCGGCTTACGCAGGCGCAGGTTACGGCGGCGATGGAGCACTTTGCGCTTGAGGCCCGCAGGCTGCCCGGCGTCAAACTGCCGCTGCGGCCCTGGCAGGGCGCGCAGCGCCGCAGGCCGTTTGAAGCTGCGCCGCCGCTGAAAGGCCTTATGGCGTTTCGCACCTACGGCGGGAACGATGTGCTGGATGGACGGAAAGCCTGCGCCAATGTGCTGACGGATCTGGCCTCTGTCAATTCGGCGGGGAGCCTGTGCGTGCTGGACTGTGACCTGGCCAGCGGCCTGGGAATCGCCCGCCTCAATGAGGTGTGCCCCGGTACGCTGATTGAATGCGGCATTCAGGAGCATAATGCCGCATCCGTGACGGGCGGACTGGCTTCCTGCGGCATCCGGGCGTTTTTCATGGACTTTGGCGTGTTTGCGCTCGCCGAACCCTTCAATCAGCTGCGGGTGCTGGACCAGAACCACATTCCGTTCAAGATCATTGCAAGCCATTGCGGCGTGGACGTGGGGCAGGACGGCAAATCGCATCAGTTCATCGACTGCATCGCGCTGGCCAACGCCCTGTTGAATACGGAGCTGATTCTGCCGGCTGACCCCAATCAGGCCGACCGGGCGCTTCGATATCTGGCGGGCACGGACCGGCCCGGCATTCTGGCGCTGCCGCGCTCCAACCTGCCGGTGCTGACCGGCGAGGAGGGCGAGTTGCTGTTTGGCGGGCAGGAGCCCTTTGAATATGGCAAGGCGGACTGGCTTTGCCATGGCCGGGACGCAACCATTCTGACCTATGGAATCATGGCGCACAGGGCGCTGGAAGCCAGCCGGGCGCTGCGCGGGCAAGGCATCTCATGCGGCGTGCTCAATGTGAGCTGCCCCAAGGCGCTGGATGAAGAAAAGCTGCTGGAGGCGGCAGCCACGGGGCTGATTCTGGTGGCGGAGGATCATAACCTCGCCTCCGGGCTGGGCAGCATGGTGGGTGCTTTCCTGGCGGAACGGGGCGTTCGATGCGCGTTCCGGCGCATGGGCGTAACGCGCTATGGCATCTCCGCTTCGCCGGAAAAACAGTTTGAGCTGCAGCGGCTTACGGCCGGTGATCTTGCGCGCGCCGTCCGTGAATTTTGCGCTGGAAAGGACGAGGGGCATGAGCCTACTGGGCATTGATCTGGGAACAAGCAACTGCAAGTGCGTTGCCTTTCGGGAAAATGGCGATGTAATCGTGCAGTCGTCCGTATCCTATACGCCGTACAGCAAGCATCCCGACTGGATGGAAATCGATGCGGAGGTATTCTGGGATGCCTTTGTGAAAACGGTACGGACCGTATCCGCCTGGTTGTCGGATGATCCGGTTACGGCTCTTGCCATCAGTTCTCAGGGCGAAACAATCATTCCCGTGGACCGCAGCGGCATCCCCGTATGTCCAACGCTGATGAACGCCGACAACCGCGCCAAACCCCAGATTGAAGAGCTGGAGCACCGGCTGGGCAGACGCCGCATCTACGATATCACGGGCCTTCCGCTGGATACCACCTTTGGCGGCACCAAGATGATGTGGCTGAGGGAAAATCAGCCGGATGTCTACGCCAGAACGGCCAAGTTCCTTTCCTGCGAGGATTTCATTCTCATGCGGCTGGGGCTGGGCGCCTATTCGAGCAAATGCCTGTGCTGCCGCACTCTGCTTATGGACGTCAGGCGCAGGGAGTGGTCGCGTGAGATGCTGGACGCCATGGGCATTGACCCGGGCAAACTGAGCGAGCCGGTTTCCTCCGGTCAGCTGATCGGCCGGCTGGATGCGCAGACGGCGGCCATCCTGGGCCTGCATGAAGGCGTGGGCGTGGCTGCGGCCGGACATGACCAGTGCTGCAGCATCCTGGGGTCCGGCGTGACACGCGACAACACCGCCAGCGATGCCGCCGGCACCTACGAGGGCGTGTCCCTGCTGACCAACACGGCCGATACCTCTGATTTTGCCTTTGAAAGTGGCATCAACACCTACTGTCACCTGTTTGACGACCAGTTCCTCTCTCTGGCCTTTTTCCCATCGGGCTTTGCGATGAACTGGATGATGGATCTGCTCAGATACAACGATGCGCCCACGACCAAGGGCGAGCTGTTTGCCCGGCTGGACGCCGAGGTGGCCACGCTGGGCGACGGCCCCACCGGCGTGTTCGTGCTGCCGCACTTTGTGGGATCGTGCAGCCCCTACTATGACCGTCGGGCCACCGGCACCGTCGTAGGCCTCACCCCCAATGCAAGCCCGGTGGTGCTCTACAAGGCCATATACGAGAGCATCGCCTATGAGTTTGCCGCCATGACGCGCCTTCTGTCCCACCTGGGCGAATACGAGGCCGTGCATATCAGCGGCGGCGGCTCCAAGTCGGATTTTACCCTCAGGCTTCGCGCCTCCATTTCGGGCAAAAAAATCTGCCGCGCATCGTCCTCCGATTCGGTCTGCCAAGGCGCGGCAATGCTGGCCGGCATGGCCACGGGCGTGTACCGTGACCGTGACGACGCGGTGAAAAAGGCCATTCGGCTGAGCCATTACTTCCTGCCTCAGCAGGCAGTCAAGGAGGCCTACCGGAACTGCGAAGCGATGTACCATGAGATCTACCGGTCGCTCACTCCCGTGCGGGACCGGTGGCGCGATATTGTGTGATTTGTAAGGAGGAACATCATGCGGGAATATCATGTGGGCGTTATCGGATACGGCTTTATGGGAAAGACGCATACGCACAGCTATAAGACCATTCCCCTGTATTACACCAATTTGCCCTTTACCATCCGGCTGGAGGGCATCTGCGATACGGTGCCCGGCGTGGCCGAGGAGGCCCGGCAGATGCAGGGCTTTGCCTACGCCACCACCGATCCCGAGCGCATCATCAGCGACCCCAACATTGACATTGTGAGCATCTGCACGCCCAATGTGTTCCACAAGGATCTGGTGCTGCGGGCCCTGCGGGCGGGCAAGCACGTGTACTGCGACAAGCCGCTCACGGCCACTGCCGAGGAAAGCCGCGAAATTCTTGAGGCGCTGCCTTCCTTTGCCGGGCAGACCACCCAGGTGGCCCTGCAAATGCGCTTCTATCCTGCTGTGATGCGGGCCAAGGAACTGATCCGCGAAGGACGCATCGGCCGGGTGTTCCTGTTTCAGTGCGATTACCTGCACTCCTCCGGCATCGACCCCAACAAGACGCTCGGCTGGAAGCAGAACAGGGCGTTTGGCGGCGGCGGCGTGCTGCTGGACCTGGGAGCGCATGCCTATGATGTGATGTATCACCTGCTGGGCGAATATCAGAGCGTCTATACCATGACGGACATCGTCTATCCCACCCGGCCGGGCAGCGACGGCGCGCCCGTCAAGGTAGAGGCCGAGGATACCGCGCTGACCATTGCGACCATGCACAGCGGCGCCATGGGCAAGATTCTGGTCAGCAAGGTGGCGACGGGCTCCATGGATGAGCTGCGCATCGAAATTCATGGCGAAAAGGGCGCTCTGCGCTTCAACACCATGGACCCCGGTTATCTGGAGTTTTACGACGCCACGAAGCCGGACAATCCCCTGGGCGGCGAAGCCGGTTTCACGCGCATCGACTGCCACCAGAAATATCCCGAACCGGGCGGACATTTCCCCAACCCGCGATTTGCCATCGGCTTCCTCCGGGCGCATGCGGCCAGCATGTATCAGTTCCTGGAAAACGTGGACCGGGGCCAGCCCTCCTCGCCGTCCTTTGAGGAGAGCGCCTATATCCAGCAGGTGATGGAGGCGTGCTATCAGTCGGCGGAAAAAAACGCCTGGGTCACCCTGTAAACGGGAAAGGAGATATGCAAAATGATCGAAACCCTGGGCCTTTTGCATATTGGCATGCCGGTGGTGAGCACAAAGGACGCCATCCGCTGGTATGTGGACAATATGGGATTTGAGCTGGCCTACGAAACCGTGTATCGCGGACACGAGATCGCAGAAAACGTCGCCTTTGTGCGCAAGGGCGACGTGATGCTGGAGCTGTACGAGTTCCTTGGCGGACCTCAGCGCGAGGAGGTCATTCGCTCGCCCAAGCTGATTGACCATGTGGCCTATCGCGTGGCAGATGTGGAAAAGGCCTACGCCGAAGCGCTCCGTCTGGGCCTGAACATCAAAAAGGAGATTCAGGACCTGGATTTCTGGGAAAACGGATGCCGTTACTTCATGGTTACCACAGCCAACGGAGATACCGTGGAATACATGCAGATGCTCTGATGCGATATACAAAAGGGGCGTGCCCGCCGATTGCCTGCGGACACGCCTCTTTTGCATTCTTCCGGATCTGCGCCTCCAGAGCAACCGCCCTTCCTTTTCGGAGCCCATTCAGGACGGCACGCCCCTGGCAGAGGTGCCTGTCTCCCTGCGCGGGGCGAAGGGGGCCAATGCTCTGCCTGTGGAACCGGAGGCGTCACAGGTTGAGCAGCGCAAGCGCGGCAAGGATCATGCCCATGGCCAGGGTCTGGCGGCGGCTGAGCCGCTCGTGAAACAGCCAGACACCCAGCAGGGCGATCAGCACGATGGTGCCCACGCTGTAGGTGGGGTAGGCGATGACGGCAGGCACGTCGTTGAGCGAAAGCAGCAGAAAACGGGAGGAGAAGTAATTGGGCGCGCCAATGAGCAGGCCAAAG
>UQEF01000068.1 GCA_900540045.1 uncultured Eubacteriales bacterium
CGGGGCAATGTGGTGAATCCCAACGATATCGTGGCCCAGTACGGCGCGGACACCATGCGCCTGCACATCATGTTCATCGGCGACTTTGAGAAGGCCGTCACCTGGTCGAACGAGGCCGTGAAGGGCTCGAAGCGCTTCCTCGACCGCTGCTGGAACCTGATGGATATGATCGATGATAACGAGCAGATCTCCGAGAAGAACGCCGCCATCGTCCACAAGACCATTCGCAAGGTCACGCAGGACATCGACGAGCTGAAAATGAACACCGCCATCGCCGCTCTGATGACGATGGTGAACGCCTTCTACGCCAATGGCCTGTCCAAGGGCGACCTCGAGATGCTGATGCTGATGCTCTCCCCCTTCGCCCCGCACATGGTCGAGGAGATGTGGGAGCTGACCGGTTACGCTGCCAAGTACGGCAAGATGGCCATGCAGATGTCCTGGCCCAAGTGGGACGAGAGCAAGACCGTCGACGCGCAGGTTGAGATGGCCGTTCAGGTCGGCGGCAAGTTCAAGGGCACCGTCACCGTCCCCACCGACAGCGATCAGGAGACGGTCGTCGCCGCCGCGATGGAGCTCGACAAGGTGAAGAAGGCCGTGGACGGCATGTCCGTCGTGAAGACGATCCTCGTCAAGAACAAGCTGGTCAACCTGATCGTCAAGCCCGCGAAGTAAGGCCATTGTGTCTGATTTTTCCGGTTTTTTCAGAAATATTGGAAAACACCTTGACAAAGGACATATAAGACCGTATAATGCTATTGTTAAAGTCATGTCCTATGACTCTTAAAGAGCACCCAGGATTGAGCCGGGTGTATCGGAGGGAGGGAAAATAAATGTCCGAAATTCACGTCAAGGAGGGCGAGTCCCTGGACAGCGCTCTGAAGCGTTTCAAGAGAAGCTGCGCCAAGGCCGGCGTTCTGGCGGAGGTGCGTAAGCGCGAGTGCTACGAGAGCCCGAGCGTCAAGCGCCGCAAGAAGTCCGAGGCTGCCCGCAAGAACAGAAACAAGAGATACTATTGATCTCAAAAGTACCTGAGGAGCTTTTCCTCAGGTACTTTTTTGTATCCGGGGGCGGGTTCTTCTGGCGCCGGATTGGCGGTGAAATCGGCGTGTCCTGCCTTCGGCGGGGTACTTTTCCTACGCGGGAAAAGTACCCCGCCGGCATCCCCCCTACCCCCGCACACCATCTATGATCTGGCGCGGGAGGCGGGCGTTTCCATCTCCACTGTCTCCAAGGCGCTGAGCGGCAGCTACACCATTTCCGAGAAAACCAGACGGCATGTGCTGGAAACCGCGCGCCGGCTCCAGTACAAGCCCAACGCCCGCGCGCGCAGCTTCGCCCGGCAAAAGAGCGGCACCGTGATCTTTGCCACCGAGCTGTATCAGAGCATCTCCTTTGAAAATCCGCATATGTTCGCCATTCTCACCGGCGTCACCCGCTCGCTGGAGGAGAAGGGCTATTCGGTGCTGCTCAAGCACATGGACAAGGGCGGCGCAACCGCCTATGTGCGAGAGCTGATGCAGGAGCGCCTGGCCGACGGCGTCATTCTGCACGCGGCGCTGCTCTCGCGCGATCTGGCCGCCTTCCTGAGCCACGCCGACGCGCCCTATCTGGTCATCGGCCGGCCGAACTTCCCCTGCAACATCTGCTGGATGGACGTCAATCACGAGCTGGCCGGCGGCGTGGCCGCAAACTATCTGCTGGACCGAGGCTACCGCCGCATCCTGTATCTGGGCGGCGGCCCGGAGGACGCCATCTCCCAAATGCGCCTGAAGGGCATGGAGGCCGTTCTGCGCGAGGAGGAGCTCACTGTGGACACGCTTTTTGGCGACACGCCCTACACCGAGGATGTGGAGGAGCTGCGGCGCAGGCTGTCCGGCGAAAACCGGCCGGAGGTGGCGCTGTGCGCCAACAACCACATCGCCCTGGAGTGCCTGCAATGCGCCATGCAGCTGGGGCTGCGCATTCCTCGGGACCTGGCGCTGATGACCTTTGACCGCTATCCCTTTTCCCAGCTGCTCATCCCCCGCCTCACCGCCGTGGAGGTGGACATGTTCGACATGGGCTGGGAGGCCGCGCGCTTTCTGGTGCAGAAAATCAAAAAGCCCGGCTTGCAGGTGCAGACCTTCTGCACCACGCCCAGGCTGTTGGAAGGACAGTCCACATAACGGGCCCTGTGCCGCGGAAGCCGCCGGGCCCCCGGCCATTCGGGGCGGGCTGCCGGCAGCCCGCCAGCAATGAAACGCGCGCCTCCCCGCCGCCCGGCGAGCCGCGCCGCCATCCGGGCCGTGGGGTCCCCGTCCCCTCTGCGCGCCGGGCCCGCGCCGTTCCCTACGCCTCCCACAGCACCACCCCGAAGAAGGTGACGGTATTGCGGCCGTTGACGTATTTCAGGGACGTGCCTTTGACGGTGTTGTACACATCCACGCCGCTGCCCTCCAGCGAGGGCAGCGCCTGACCGGGATGGCGGCAGGGCGCGCCGGCGCGCCGGGCGCAGGTCCTGCACAAACGGCACCCGCCGCAGCCGAGGTGCAAAAACGGCCTTTGCAAAAGCGGCCTGACGGCCTGCTGGACGCGCTGGCTCACCCGGGCGTGCTCCCTGGCGCGCTCCTCCATGCCCTCGATGTCAAAGCTGTCCTCAATGGCGCCGACGGTCTGGTAGAGCAGCGCCCAGGGATACCGGCGTACCTGCGCCATGGCGGTTTCGATGTCGCCCGTGTCGGGCGGACACATCCAGCAGCGGCCATAGTAGCCGCAGCCGTTGCCTTCGCAGATTCTGCGGAACTCCGCGGATAATACGATCTGCCGCTGGGGGATGAGGACTGCCCCGGCCGCTCCGGCAGCCAGCGCGGCCTCGATCAGACGGGTATCGCTCATGTGCGTTCTCCTTCCCGGCCGGCCCGGAAGGGCCTGAAAAAAAGGCAGGAATGTGGTCGCCCGCCGCCGGAAAGGCCGGGGCCTTTGCCGCGCCCGGACCAGGCGGCGAGCGGATCAGGAGCAGAGCTGAACGGCGATCTCCGCGGCGGTTGCGGCGTCAGGGGTGTAGGCATCCGCGCCGATGCGGCGGCAGAACGCCTCCGTCACGGGCGCGCCGCCCACCATGATCTTGACGCGGTCACGGATGCCGGCGGCCTCGGCCGCCTTGACGACCTCTTCCATCACGCCCATGGTGCCCGCCAGCAGCGTAGAGAGGCAGATCACCTGGCAGTTTTGCTCCTTGGCCGTTTGGATAAAGGTTTCCGGGGCGACGTCGGTTCCCAGGTCCACCACCTCCAGGCCCTTGCCTTCCATCATCATCCTGACCAGGTTCTTGCCGATGTCGTGCAGATCGCCCCGGACGGTGCCGATGCACACTTTGCCGGCGGCTTTTCCCCCGCTGGCAGCCAGCAGCGGCCTGAGCAGCGCGGCGGCCTGGTTCATGGCGCCGGCGGCCCGCAACACTTCGGGCACAAAGACCTCGTTTCTTTTGAACTTTTCACCGATGATGTCCATGCCGCTGCGCAGCCCCTCCTCCCAGATGGTCTGCGCGGGAACGCCCTCGTCGATGGCGCGCTGCACCAGCCGCTTGACCTCCCCGGTCATGCCCTGCTGAAGGCGCTGAGAAATCTCATCCAGCAGCTCCATGATGGCACACCTCCTGTGATCGCCGGGAGATTCAGGTTTTGGATGAATCGATTATAATAGAAGCCGGTCAAAATTACCAGTTTGTCTTTCGAAATTTTTCTCTGCCTTTCGGGTTTTGGGGCCTGCGCCGCCTTCCCTGACCGCCGGGGCATCCCCTGCGCAAACGGCGGCATGCGCCTTTCAGCCGTTTGCATCCTTCCCGCGCCGCGCACACCCCCTCCTCGATCCGAACCCGTATCCCCCGGCGCGCATAAAAAAGCGCTTCCGCAGCCGTGGCCGAAGAAGCGCGCGCGGGCGCTGCCCATCCGCAGGAGGGCGCCCGTCTGTCCGGCGTTAGGAGCGCGTCAGCCGTTTTCCTCGGAAACCGGCTCCACCCGCCCCACATGCTCCCCGTTGGAGCGGATGGTCTCCGCGTACCACCGCGCCGAATCCTTGGGGATGCGCCGGAGGGTCTGGTAATCGACATACACCAGTCCGAAGCGTTGGGTATACCCCAGGCTCCATTCAAAATTGTCCATCAGCGACCAGGCAAAGTAGCCCGCCGCGTTCACGCCGTCATGGGCGGCGCGGCGATAGGCGGCCAGATAGCGCGAAAGATAATCGATCCGGTTTGGGTCGTGCACCTGTCCGTCCAGCGATACCGCATCGTGGCAGGACATGCCGTTTTCGGTGATGAGGATGGGCGTGCGGTAGCGCTCATAGAGAAAGCGCGGGCCCCAGTACAGGGCTTCGGGCGTGACGGGCCATCCGGCGGCGGTGCGGGGCGCGCCCTGCGGGAAGGCGGCTTCCTCCCATCCGCCGGGCGCGTCCGAGGCCCGGACAGGATAGCCGTTATAGATGTTCTGGCCGTAGTATTCCAGGGGCTGGCACATGCTGTCAAGGTCCTTTTCCCATCCCGGCGGCAGGTAGCGCCCGTACAGCGCCAGCCCGTCCTCGGGATAGCGGCCCAGCATCACCGGGTCGCTCCACCACGATACGTTCCAATACCAGCGCTCCGCATCCCGCGGCATGGAGAAATAGGCCCGGCGCGCCGCGTCCACATCCGCCGGGGTCTGAGGAATGGCGGGGTTGCCGCAGGGCGCGTATCCCACCCGGCATCCGGGCGCTTCCGCGCGCAGCGCCTGCACCGCCAGCGCATGCGCCCGCAGCACATGGTGTCCCATGGGCACGGTTTCCGAGGGCGGCAGCCTAAGCCCCGGCGCATGCTCGCCGGTGACATGCCCCAGGCCGATAAAGCACTGGGGTTCGTTGATCGTGATGAAATCCAGCACCCGGTCGCCAAAGCTGCGCGCGCACAGGGCGGCATAGTCGGCGAACCATTCCGGGCTGTCCGGCGAGGCCCAGCCCCCGCGCACGGCGAGCGCGCAGGGATAATCCCAGTGAAAGAGCGTGACGAAGGGGCGGATGCCCTTTTCCAGCAGCGCGTCAATCAGCCGGTCATAAAACGCGGCGCCGTCGGGGTTGAGCCGCCCGCGTCCGTCGGGCAGCAGGCGGGGCCAGGAGAGGGAAAAGCGGTAGCAGGGGATGCCCAGGTCGGCCATCAGCGCCACATCTTCCCGAAACAGGTGGAAGTGATCGCAGGCGCGTTCGCCGGTGCTCCCGTCCGCGATCCGTCCGGGCACTTTGGAAAAGCGGTCCCACACGGACGCCCCCTTGCCCCCTTCCCCGACCGCGCCCTCGATCTGATAGGCGGAGGTGGCCACGCCCCAGAGAAACTCCTTGGGGAAGCTCATCTTCTCACTCCTTCACGCCGCCCACCGTGACCCCGGCCACGATGAACCGGCTCAGCAGCAGGTAGACCACGATGACCGGCACGATGGCGATGGCGATGAACATGTAGACCTTGCCCATGTCGAATTTGAGAAAGTCCGCGCTTCTGAGCTGGGCGATCAGAATGGGCAGGGTTTTTTTGCGGCTTGAGCTGATGATGAGCGCGGGAACAAAGTAGTTGTTCCATTCCAGCACAAAAGTGAAGATCGCCTGCACCGCCAGGGCGGGCTTAATCATGGGCAGGACGATGTGGTTGAAGGTATGAAACTCGCCCGAGCCGTCGATGCGCGCGGCCTCCACGATCTCCATGGGCAGGTTTCCCTTCATGTACTGAATGATGAAGTAAAACACCGTAGGCGCGGCGATCTTGGGCAAAAACAGCGGGATGAGCGAGTCATCCAGCCCCATGCCGGTGACCAGGCTGACAAATCCCACCGCCGATACCTGCGTGGGCATGGACATAATGAGCAGGATAAAGGTCAGCGCCAGGTTTTTCAGCCTGAAGGAATAGGCGTGGATTCCATAGGCGGTGAGGCCGGAGAAGTACACCGCCAGCAGCGCCGACATTGCCGAGACGGTCAGGCTGTTGAGGATGCCGCTCACCACGGGAATGTTCGCGTCGGTGAGGGCGTTGTGAAGGTTTGTGGAAAAGGAGGTTCCGGGCAGGAACGAAAATCCCTTCTGCACCTCAAAATGAGAGTGGGTGGCGTTGATCACCAGCACGTAGAAGAAAAACAGGCACAGGAAGCAGATCACCGCCAGCACAACATAGCATAGCGTCCGCCTGAGGTTCAGCCGGGCGCGGGAATCTTCCCGCGAGCGCACAGCCTGGGTCATTTTCCTCGTCCCCCTTTGCGCACATCGTCGCTCATCGTCCGCATAATCACCACGCACAGCACGCCGCACACCAGAAACAGCACCGTGGATACCGCGCCCGCCATGCCCAGGTTCTTGGAAAACATGTGGTTGTTGAGATACATGATGAGGGTGGTGGCACAGCGGTTGGGCGTGCCTTTGCCGTCGGTGAGCACCTGCGGCACATCAAACATCTGCAGGCCGCCGATCAGCGAGGTTACCAGCACATAGACCAGAATGGGCTTGAGCAGCGGCAGGGTCACGCGCCAGAAGGTCTGCCGCGAGGTGCACCCGTCGATCTCCGCGGCCTCAAAGAGGCTCACGTCGATGCCCATGATGCCCGACATCAGCAGGATGGTGGTGTTGCCAAACCACATCAGAAAGTTCATCAGCCCCACCAGCCCCCGCGTTCCCGCGACCGAGGAGAGGAAGCGGAACGGCTCCTGCGTCACGCCCATGGACATCAGCGCCGCGTTCACCGGGCCGTTGTCGGAAAACAGGGTGAAGAACAGCATGGAAAAGGCGGACGCCATGATGAGATTGGGCATGTAAATGACGGTCTTGAAGAACGCCTGGCACCGCAGCTTCAGGCGCACGTCCGTAAACCAGGCCGCCAGCATCAGCGATATCACGATTTGCGGCACAAAGCCGATCAGCCACATGAGCATCGTGTTTCCAAAGTACTTGGGCAGATCCGCCGAAAACAGGCGCGCATAGTTCTCCAGGCCCACGAAGTTCGGACCGATGATTTTCAGCCCGCTGCGGTAGTGCTCAAAGAAGCTGTAATATACCGTGGAAAACAGCGGAATCAGCTGGAATACGGCGAAGGCGATAAAGAAGGGTGCGATGAAGAGATAGCCCCATTTGGCGTAGCTGACGCCGCGATGGCGGGGGGCCGTTCCGAGTCCGGGCTGCATAGGATCACCCTGTCCTTCTCATGAGTCGGTGGGGAAAACGTCGTGCGGGGGCGGGCGCTTGGCCCGCCCCCGCCGGATGGATCTGTTTGCTTACGGCCAGACGACTTCGGTCAGGTCGGGATACTTTTCCATGATGAGGGTTTCAAAGTTGGCCTTGGCGGTATCCAGATCAATCACGCCGTTGAAGTAGTCCTTGAAGGCGGTCTGGATGCCCTCGTTGCAGCCCTGATCGTAGGGGCTGACATTGCTCATGTCGATCTCCGGCGCAGCGGCGGCGAAGAGCGCAATGTGGTTCTGCCCGCCCAGGAACGCGGACTGATAGTCGCTCGTGGCCAGCTCGTTCATGGCGGAGACGCAGTTGGTGTAATCCTGCGTCGTCTCGGTGATGGCCAGGGCGATTTCCTTGTCGCAGGTGAGCTTGAGCATCACGTCGCGGATGGTGGAGACGTTATCGGTGCCGGCGGCGGCGCAGATCCAGGTGCCGCCCCAGTAATAGGGCTGCGGGCCCTCGCAGACCGCATAGTCTCCGAAGCAGCCGTTGCCCGCTTCCTGCGGGCCGTCGGCGTCGGCCAGGGAGTTGCCCAGCAGGGTGAAGTTGATGCCCCAGGTGGAATAGAAGAAGCCGAACACCTTTCCTTCGGGCCCCTGATCGGCAGCCCACACGCTGTCCCACAGGCTGGACTTGTTGTTGTATCCCTTATCGGTATAGGTCTTGGTCTGCTCGACCCACTTCATGATGTTGGCGTCGACAACGACGGTGGTGCCGTCCACCCAGGGGGCGGAAACGTTGTTGGAGAAGGTGCGGAAGCTGTCGTCAAAGCCGGAGAGCATCTTGTATCCCTTTTCGCTGGCCTTGGCCGCCACGGCGTCGAACTTGTCCCAATCGCTCAGCTGCGCCTGAACCTCATCGGGATCGTCGGTGCCCAGCACGTCCTTGGCGATGGAGCGGCGGTAGGCGAACAGGCCCGGGGTCGCCTGCCAGGTCACGCCCTTGAGCACGCCGTCGGCGGAGGCGATTTCCTGGGTATAGGCATACTGATCGGCCAGGTCCTCATCGGTCAGGCCGATGTCGGCGCGCACGTCCAAGGTGTAGGGGGAATCGACATATTTGAGGGCGTAGTCGGCTTCGATGAGGAAGATGTCGATTTTTTCGTCGGCCGGGGCGTTTTCCTGCGCAAGCAGGGCGGCGTCCAGCTTATCCTGGTAGTTGTTGTTCGTGTTGGGGTTGATGGTCCATTTCACAAGGGTGCCGTCGTTGAGGGTGGTGGTGGATTTATCTTCGGCGATTTCCTTCACCTCGGGATAAAAGTCGTTGAAGCGGCTCTGGAATTCGTCATTCCAGCACCAGATGTTGAGCACCTTGCCCTCCTCCTGAGCCAGGGCGGGAAAGCACAGCGCCGTCAGCGCCAGCGTAAGTACGAGAAACACGCACAGTCCTTTTTTCATGGATGGATGCCTCCTTTTTATTGTTTCCCCTCCCTGCAGGCAGAGGGAATCCTTCGCTTTCATCAGCCGGCGGCGGTGGAGGGCCGGGCGACCGTCGCGCCCTCCAGCAGCCGGCAGGGAATGGTAATCAGCTCGTGATAGGTGGTTCTGGGATGCTCGATGAGGTGCACCAGCTGGCGCGCGGCCTCGCTGCCGATGCGCTGGGTGTCCTGCTCGACGGTGGTCAGGGCGGGCGCGCACATCTGCAGCAGCTTCACCCCGTCAAATCCGGCCACCGACACATCCTCCGGGATGCGCAGCCCGCAGGCGCGCACGGCCTCCATGCCGCCCAGGGCGGCGTAATCGTCGGGCATGAGGATGCAGGTGGGACGCGGGCCCTGCTTGAGAAGGCGGAGGATGGCTTCGCGGGTCACGGCGGGGTTGTGATAGGCTGCGGGCACCAGATAGCCCGGCGGCACATCCAGCCCCGCCTCATTCATGGCCCGGAGGAAGCTGACCGTGCGCACGTCCGTGACCGAGCTCTCCTCGCCGGTCACATAGGCGATGCGGCGGTGTCCCCTGGCGATGACGTAGCGCGTGAGCTCCTCCATGCCCTGGCGGTTTTGCGACTGCACGCAGGTATGGTCGTGAAACACATGGTCGATGGTCACCACCGGCAGGGAGCTGGCCACCAGCTCCACCACCTCGGCGCTGGAGAAATGCGAGCAGACGATGCATACGCCGTCGACATTGCGGTAGCGGCAGTGCTCCAGGTAGGTCATGCGGGTATCGCCCATGTGGTGGGTGATGAAGGTGATATCGTACCCGCGGCGCTCCGCCTCGGTCTTGAAGGCCTGAAGGACGGGGCTGAAATAGCTGTGGGTGAAACCGCTTTCGGTATCGTCGGAATACAGCACGCCAAGGTTAAATGTGCGGCCCAGCTTGAGGCTGCGCGCCTGGGCGTTGGGGCGGTAGCCAAGCTGCTCGGCGGCCTGGCGCACCTGTTCGCGGGTTTCCTCGCTGATATCGGGATATCCGTTGAGCGCCTTGCTCACGGTGGATACGGAGAGGCCGCAGTGGGCGGATAACTCTTTGATGGTCACTGACATTGGTTTCCTCTTTCCCGTTGTCATCGTTGAACGAAATTGTTTTCGTAAATGATTATAACCCAGGTCGATTCAAAATGCAAGTGGTTTTGAAAAAAATATTTGATTAGTCCTTTTATAAACCATTTTCTACATTATAGTGCGCAAAAATTTTTCTTCCGGCCGTGTTCCGAGTAGAATACGTTTTCGTCCATCGCGGGTTTTTTAGAGGAAATTTTCAGATAAGTCTTGATTTTTTGGGACATTCATTGTATATTGTCTGCGTAAGGCGCCGCTGTTACTAAATCGTATTCGTTCAATGAACATAAGGCTTATAGCCATAAATGCAGGGAGGATCGCCATGGAATACGGCTATTTTGACGACGCAGCCCGGGAATATGTCATCACAAGACCGGATACCCCCTCCCCCTGGATCAACTATCTGGGCAGCGAGGCTTTCTTCACGCTCCTGTCCAACACAGGGGGCGGCTACAGCTTCTACCGCGACGCGCGCCTGCTGCGGCTGACGCGCTACCGCTACAACGGCGTGCCCAGCGACGCGGGCGGCCAGTATTTCTACCTGCGCGACGGCGACAGCGTCTTTACCCCCGGCTGGATGCCCGTCAAAACGCCGCTGGACCGTTACGAGTGCCGCCACGGCCTGGGCTATACCCGCATCCTGGGCGAAAAAGACGGGCTGCGCGCCGAGCAGACCTCGCTTGTGCCGCGCGGCGAGGACGCGCTGGTCACCCGCCTGACCCTGGAAAACCGCACCGATCGGCAAAAGCGGGTCGATGTGTTCAGCTTTGTGGAGTTCTGCCTCTGGGATGCGCAGGACGACGCGACCAACTTCCAGCGCAACCTCTCCACCGGAGAAATCGAGGTGGAGGGCAGCGCCATCTATCATGTCACCGAGTACCGCGAGCGCCGCAATCACTATGCCGTCTATGCGGTCAACGCGCCCGTCATCGGCTTTGATACCGACCGGGAGACCTTTCTGGGCGCCTACAACGGCTTTGACCATCCCGCCGCCGTCGAGCGGGGCGAAAGCTTCAACAGCATGGCCAGCGGCTGGTCCCCCGTGGGCAGCCACCACCTGCAGGCCGATCTCGCCCCCGGGGCGCGCGTGAGCTATCTGTTTGTGCTGGGCTTTTGCCAGAATCCCGATGCGGAGAAGTTCTCCGCGCCCGGCGTGGCCAACAAGGCCCCCGCGCGGGCGCTGCTTTCGCGCTTTTCTACGGAGGCGCAGTTTGACGCCGCCTTTGAGGCGCTCGCCGCCCATTGGCGCACGCTCCTCTCGGGCTATAAGGTCGCAAGCGGCGACGCGAGGCTGGACCGCATGGTCAACCTCTGGCATCAGTATCAGTGCATGGTCACCTTTAACCTGTCGCGCTCCGCCAGCTATTATGAAAGCGGCATCGGGCGGGGCATGGGCTTCCGTGACTCCGCGCAGGACCTGCTGGGCTTTGTGCACATGGTTCCGCAGCGCGCGCGGCAGCGTCTTGTGGATCTCGCGGCCACGCAGTTTCCCGATGGCAGCGCCTATCATCAGTACCAGCCGCTCACCCGGCGCGGCAACTTTGACGTGGGCGGCGGATTCAACGACGATCCCCTGTGGCTGATCTTCGGCGCCGCCGCCTATGTCCGGGAAACCGGCGACGCCTCCATCCTGCATCAGTCCGTTCCCTTTGACAACGACGAGCGTCTCAGCCAGCCGCTCATGGAACACCTTCGCCGGTCGTTCCACTTCACGCTGGACCATCTGGGGCCGCACGGCCTGCCGCTGATTGGCCGCGCGGACTGGAACGACTGTCTCAACCTCAACTGCTTCTCCACCACCCCGGGCGAAAGCTTCCAGACCACGGCCAACATCGAGTCCGGCGTGGCGGAATCGCTCTTCATCGCGGGTATGTTCATCGGCGTGTGCGCGGATTATCAGGCGCTCTGCCGCCTCTATGGCTGGGAGGACGAGGCGTGTCAGGCCGCCGCCCAGGGCGAAAAGATGCGCCAGTCGGTGCTGGCGCACGGCTGGGACGGCGAGTGGTTCCTGCGCGCCTATGATGCGCACGGCCGCAAGGTGGGAAGCCGGGAATGCGAGGAGGGCCAGATCTATATCGAGCCGCAGGGCTTTCTGGTCATGGCGGGCGTGGGCATCAAGGAGGGCTATGCCCAGCGCGCGCTGGATTCCGTGCGCGACCGTCTGCTCACGCCGCATGGCGTGGCCCTGCTCGCCCCGCCCTACACCCGGTATCATCCCGAGCTCGGCGAAATCAGCTCCTATCCTCCGGGATACAAGGAAAACGGCGGCATCTTCTGTCACAACAACCCATGGATCGTTCTGGCCGAGGTCATGCTGGGACACGGCGGACGGGCCTTCGATATTTACTGCCGCACCTGTCCGGCCTATCTGAGCGACCCCGCTTTGCACCGTACCGAGCCCTATGTCTATAGCCAGATGGTCGCAGGCCCCGCCGCCCCGCGCTTCGGCCAGGCCAAAAACAGCTGGCTGACGGGCACGGCGGCATGGACGTTCTATGCCATATCGCAGGGAATTCTGGGGATCAAGCCGGACTATGACGGCCTGCGCATCGATCCCTGCCTGCCCGCGCAGCTGAGCGAGGTAACGGTGACCCGCCGCTTCCGGGGCAGCCTCTACCGCATCCACATTCGCAACCTCGCGGGCGACGAGAAGGGCCGCCTGACCCTGACCGTGGACGGAAAGCCCGTCGAAGGCAGCCTCATCCCCGCGGACGCCACGCCCGCGGAGCATGAGGTGGAGGCCGTGCTCGCCTGATCCCATGCGCCGGATGCGCGCAGCCCCACATTCGCGTGTGCCCGGCGCAGCAGCCCGTGGAGCCGGCGTTTCCCTTCGCCCCCCCTTCAGGGACCCGGCCATGCAAGCGCGCCCCCCTGCTGCGCAGGGCTTCCAAACCCGCCGCGCATGGCAGCGAGGCAGGCCGCCCGCCGGAAGCGGGCATCCCGTCCCGCGCGGGATGGGGCTGCCGCAAAAATCCCCTCGACAAACCACAGGAAACCGGCCCTCGAATGAAGCCCGAACCGCTTCTTTCAAGGGCCGATTCGCCTTGTGGTTTCCTTTTTTGTGCGGGCGGCCACCGCCTTTTCGTTTGCCGGCGCCCCCGGGGACGCCATGCGGCTGCGAGAGCCGCGGCTCTCCCCCAAAAGGGGGAAGCGGTCGGAGCCGGGACAGGCTGACCCGGCTCCCCGCCCGCTGTCAATTCCCCGGTTTTTCCTCTCCCCTTCTGCGCCGCCTGAGAGCAAGCCACGCGGCGCTCATGCCGGCCACGGAGGCCAGCAGCCCCGCGCCAGCCAGCGCCGCAGGGCTTGTCACGCCGGTCACGGGCGGTCCCTTTGTGCTTTCCACCGTGTTGATAACGGTAAAACCGGACGTCTCGTCCCCCTCGATGCTCAGGCGGATCAGCGCGCCGCCCGCCACAAAGCGGTCCCCGTCCCCATAGGAAACGCCTTCCACGATCTCCCGCACCGTATAGGTGCAGGCCCGTCCGGCCGCGTCATGGCGCCGGAGGTTCTCAAAGACGCCCTCCCAGCCATTGTGCTCCCCGAGGAGCAGGACGCGGCCCTCCATTTTTTCATCACCCTCCGTTCCGCGGTAGAGCTGCACCGTCACACCGGCGCCCGTGCCGCCGCGCCATACCTTGCGCACCGGTATGCTCAGCAGCTCCCCGTCGCGGCGCACCACGTTGCGCACGACATATCCCCCGCTTTCGGCCGGGGCGATGGAAACGGCGGTTATTCCGCCGCCGGGCGAAGCAAACACGTCGCCGTCCGTGTAGCTCTCCCCTCCGACGACCTCGCGGACGGTATAGACATAGCTTCTGCCCGCCCCGTCATACTTGGGCAGATCACGAAACTCCACCTGATAGGGCCCGCCGTAATCGCAGACGGGGTTTTCCACCCGAACCGCGCCGGATGCGTCCTCCCCCTGCACATGGCGGTACAGTTCAAAGGCCACGGGATACCCGCTCATGCCCGGACCGAGATCCCACGTCTTGTACACGGGCACGGCGACCAGTCCCGCCTTCCACAGGGTATTGGTGACGACATAGCCCTCCTGCTGGCTGCCCGCCACCGAGACGGCGGTATGCGTCTCACCATAGGCAAATACGTCGCCGTCGCCGTGCGGACGGCCGTTGATGATTTCCCGGATCGTGTATTCATAGGGCTGGCCATCGGCGTTTTCCGCCGGCAGGTCCTCAAAGCTGCCGGACCATGCGCCCTCCCCCAGCGTCAGCGTGCGTCCCTCCATGCCCACGCCGTTCTGATAGAGCCGGATCGTCACAGGATAGGGGGCGAGTCCGGCGGCGCGCAGATCCCACCGCTTTTCGACGGAAACGCTGAGCCTTTTCGCGCCGGGCGTGCCGCCCTGACGGCGATTGGTAATCAGGAAGCCGTCCGCGGGCGTGCCCCGGATGGATACGCTGTAGGTCTCCCCGCCGTAGACCAGCGCGTCGCCGTCGCCATGCATGACGCTCCCGACGCGTTCCTTCACCTGATAGACGTATTCGTTGCCATCGGCGTCGCTCTTTTCGACCTTCTCAAACGTGCCCCGCCACCGGTTGCTCTCATTGAGCCTGAGGGAAGCGCATTCCGTCTGGCGGCCCTGCACGTCGATGCGGATCAGAACCGCCTCCACCTCGAACGTCTCGTCCGACTGCCAGTCCTTCCCCACGGGTATCTCCAGGGTGTTTCCGCCCGGATCGACGCTGAACATCATAAGGTCCGTGCGGTGCGATTCCGCCTGAACGTCAATGTTTCTGGCGATGACCGTTCCGTTCAGGTTGGCCCCCAGCGTCACATCCGCCTCCGGCGCCAGAATATGCGCCGCCACGGCGCGCTCGTTGCGGACCTTTCCCCGGTAGAGGCCATCCGCGGCGGAGGAATCGTACAGGTTCCACAGCACGTTGCCCGTCTGCCACTCCGTCACCTCACCGTTCGGCGCCCTGCTTCCGTCCGCGTAGAGCAGATCCGTGCCGGGCAGAAGGAACTCTTCAACGCCCGCGAGATCCACATTCAGGATCAACAGTCCCGGCCGTTGGCTGTCAAAGTCCTTGCACTCAATGCTGGTGCCCTCCTTAAAGGCGTGCGCATCCGTAATGTTGCACACGTTCACGCCCGCAGGATCGGAAAGGATCACTTTCTGGATAAAGGTCCCCTGTCCGTCCGTCTGCTCGATGACCTTGCCCAGCCGGTTTTCGTAGGTGCTGAGCGTCTGGTTGATGCGCACGGTCTGATCGTGGACGGCCTGCAAATCAATATACTTCAGGGTGTCGGAATCCTGCATCAGCCTGTCGGGATGGACGCTTCGCATGGGCGCGTCCACCTTGCGGCCGTCAAGGGTCCAGGCGTTTCCATTATCCGCCGTACCTACCGGCACCTCCGTCCCCACCACCAGCAGGGAATCCGTTGTCGAATACGTGGAGGAAAAGCCGCCGCCGCTGAGAAATTCGATTTTGCGGATGTAGCTGACCTCCTCCACGCCGTTGGTGCCAAAGTTGCTCTGATAACGCAGCGTGTCGGTTAAAATGTTGCCATTGGTGTGGGCAGACGTCGTCACAGAGGAGAAGCCCACCAGATGAAAGTTCCCGGCGATGCCCAGCGGGTTGGTTGTATGGAACGGAGAGCTTCGGAAATCCTGAGAAACCGTCCGGCATGCGGGGGTGGCTTCGCCGGCCAGCGCAATGCTTGCAAGGCAAAGGCACATTCCCAAGACAACGACCGGCAGCAGGATTTGACTAAATCGTTTTCGCATCGCCTTTTTTAATATCGACTGTCGTATCAAGCAGACAGTCGATATATTCTCCTTCTTCTTGTAATTGATACCATTATACTATGCTCTTTGTAAAACTGCAAGTATTTGCATCGTGTAATTTGGCCAAAACGGGAATTCTTTTTCCTTAGCCTGCAACACGCCACGGAGCCGCCATCCGCTCCGCTGCCTTCCCCATGCCGTTTGCGCCGGCTTCGTCCCGACCGGGAACATGCCTGCATACAACCCCTGAAACCGGTAAATCCTTGTCGGGGAAGGGGCGCCCGCTCCGCTTTCTTCTGCGGCGGGCAAGGCGGCGTGGCTGCCTCCCCGGCCGATCGCAAACGACCGAAATGTTTCGGAGGGACGGCGCGCCCCTTGGGCGCATCCGGCCTCCAAAAACGAAGGGAGGCGCCGCCGGTGAGCAAGGCGGATCTACAGCGGGATCTCCGCGCTCTGTACAGGGAGGCCGGCGACGGCCAAACCCTGCCCGTCCTGATGGACGGCGTATGCGCCGCGCTGGCCCGTCATCCGGACGCGCTGGCGGGCATCACCGGCCGCTATGCCGTCCTTGCGGCGGATACCGGCTTTACGTGTGCCTTTGCCCTGAGCAGCGGCGTATTTTCTCCCCTTGCACCCGATGCGCCGGTGGACGTATCCATCGTCGGAGGCGAAGCGGACCTGCTGGCCGTCTTTCGCCATGAGCTTGCGCCCCTGAAGGCGCTCCTTGGCGGCAAGGTGCGGGTGCGGGGCGACAGGGCCGCGCTGCTGCGCTTTGCTCCGTTTCTGTAGAGCCCGGCGCCGGGGTCCTGCGCGCCTTCGCCCGTCTGCCCGGGTTTTTCTCTTTTTCGCTCCGCTTAACAGCGGACATTTTCTCCGGCAGCGCCTTTCTCCTCATAACAGCGCGCCCACGTCCCGCCGCCTGCTTTTTCCGCGGGGCCAGGCCTTGTGGCGACGGGATTTTTTGATAGCGCTGCCATCTGTTATGTTATTGACAATCCAAAAGACCGCCTATTATATATAGCAGACTGTCAAAGAAGGCACTTTGCTACGATGCAAAGTGGCAGACCGTTGACAAACCCAAGTCAACGGTCATTTTTCATAAGGAAAAACGAACA
>UQEF01000069.1 GCA_900540045.1 uncultured Eubacteriales bacterium
CCATCGCCATCGAGCAGGGCCTGCGCTTCGCTATCCGCGAGGGCGGCCGCACGGTTGGCTCCGGCGTCGTGTCCAAGGTGATTGAGTAAGATGCGTTCAGGCGCGTCCGCTTTCGCGGACGCGCTTTTTTGATACCGCATGGACAGGAACACAAACAACCCCGCCGCGGCGCCATGCTGCGGCGGGGTCCGTCGTATATCAGCCATTCAACCCGGGTTCACCTTCCGGCTGCGGCACCTCGGTGGGCAGGGTCTGCACGCTGTCCTGTGTGCCGCCGGCATCCTGTGTTGTTTCAGGTGCGTCCGTAGCCGTCACGCCATCACTGGCAGGCCAGGGATCGCTGTCTACATGGGTCTGGCATGCGGTCAACATCAGCGCCGCGATCAGACATATCGAAAGGAGCATCGTCTTTGTCCTTCTGGTCATTTGATAGCCCTCCTTGCATTGGGATCATTCCCAGTATACCACAACCTGCCGGTGAATGGCTTTACAAATCCCGTCATGCTTGTTACAATACCACTGACAACGATCCGAGAGGCTGGTGACTGACATGAGCAATATCTGGCATGATATTTCCCCTTCCCGCATTACCAAGGACGATTTTATCGCTGTAATCGAAATCGAAAAAGGGAGCAAAAAGAAATACGAGCTGGACAAGGAAACGGGCCATCTGATTCTGGACCGCATCCTCTATACCTCCACGCATTATCCCACCAATTATGGCTTGATCCCCCGCACTTACGCAGATGATAACGACCCTCTGGATGTGCTGGTGCTCTCCAGTGAGGTCATCCAGCCCCTGAGCCTGGTGCGCTGCTATCCCATCGGGGTGATCACCATGCTGGACCAGGGCCGCCTGGACGAGAAGATCATCGCCATCCCGTTTCAGGACCCGTCGTATAACTCCTACCACGATGTGAGCGAGCTGCCCGCGCACCTGTTCACGGAAATCAGCCATTTTTTCTCCGTCTATAAAAACCTGGAGGGAAAGGAAACCGTGGTGGATGAGCTTCGCGGGAAAGACGCGGCGCGCGACGTCATCCAGAAATGTCTGGACGCCTATATTGAAAAGTTCTGCCGCTAAGCTTATGCAACCGCCCCCGGCGCATCCTGGCCGGGGGCGGTTCTTTGCTTATTTGAGATTTTCAGGGTTGAGGGCCTGCAGGTCCTCCGGCACAAACAGCCCGTCCTTTCGGATCAGCTCGCCGTCAAAATACATTTCCCCGCCGCCATACTCAGGCGTCTGGATGCATACCAGATCCCAATGGATGGCGCTGTGATTGCCGTTGGGGCACTCGTCATAACAGTTGCCGGGAGTGAAGTGGAAGCTGCCGGCAATCTTTTCATCAAACAGGGTGTCCTTGATGGCGCGGGTAATATAGGGATTGACGCCGATGGCAAACTCCCCAATATAGCGCGCGCCTTCGTCGGTGTCGAAAATCTGATTGCTGCGCACGGTATCGGTGCTGGTCGCTTCCATGATCTTTCCGTCCCGGAAGGTCAGGCGCGTGCGTTCAAACACATTCCCCTGATAGAGACTGGGCGTGTTGTATTGGAGCACCCCGTTCACGCTGTCGCGCACGGGCGCGGTGTAGATTTCCCCGTCGGGGATATTGAGCTTGCCATCGCACTTGATCGCCGGCATTCCGGCGATGGAAAAGCGCAAGTCCGTGCCGGGTCCCTTGATGTGTACTTCATTGGTGCGCTCCATGCGGGCGGCCAATGCATCCATGGCATGGCTCATCTTGTTATAATCCAGCGTGCACACGTCAAAGTAGAAGTCCTCAAACGCCTCGGTGCTCATGCCCGCCTGCTGGGCCATGGCCGGGGTGGGATAGCGCAGCACGACCCAGCGCGTATCCGGCACACGGATCAGGCTGTGCACAGGCTGGCTGTAATGCTGCATGTACAGGCGCTGCTTCTCCGGCGGCACATCGGCCTGCTCGTAGGCGTTTGTACCCGCCCGCAGGCCGATATAGGCGTCTACGGCGCGCATGCGGTCGGCATCTACACGGGCTTCTTCATCCCATTTCTCAGCCGTTGCGCCCAGCATCAGCGCGCGCTGAACCCTCATGTCACGCAAAATGACGATCGGCTCTGCGCCTGCCGCATATGCCTCACGAATCAGTGCCGTCACTGCCTCCGGCTCTACGCCGAAATTCTCGATCAGCACGCGCTCGCCCGGCTTGAGGGCGCACGAATAGCGAATCAGCTGGCGGGCAAGGGTTTCCAATCTGGGGTCCTTCATGGTTTCGCTTCCTTCCCAATCGTTTGATCCAGGCGTTGACCGCCCTGGCCGCGGGCTGTTCCAGCCCATAGGTGGCGGCCATCGCCACAAGTATGGCCACACTGAAACACAGCAGCGAATAAGCCCGCTGCTGCACGGGGGTGATGTGCAAGGTGTTCGCGTCCGGGAACCAGGCCACGCGCATCTGCACGGAGAGAATCTGATGCCAGATGTAGAGGTTCATGGATATGGCCGATAAAAAGCGCATGAGCCGGTTATCCAGCACCTTTTGCAAAACGCGGGGCATATGCGCCGCGCACAGCATGGCTCCCAGCAAAACCAGCGTCAGGGGCAGGCGCATCTCCATCTGCGACAGATGCAACGCCCGCTGCCCGGCCGCGCTGGCCGTCGATTGCGCCCGAAGAATGGCCAGCACCACGGCTACGCCCACTGCAAATCCCGCCGCGCACGCCCAGATGAGCGCGCGCCGCCGGGCAGGCCGCATGTGCTCCCAGGCGCGCCGCATGCGCAGATAGGCCATTGCCCCCAGCATACCCAGGGCATATACGTCCAGATACGCGGGCATCTGGTTGATAAGCATGCCCGTATCCTGGGCAAAATGCGCCACGCCAAGCCGCCACCCCCAGCCCAACACCGCCATGACCGGCAGCGTGATGGCCGGTTTTTTCTGCGCTGCCCGGGCGAGGAAGGGGAAGAGCAGGTAGAACTGCATTTCTACCGCGATCGTCCACAGGGCCGCGTTGAGGGGCGTATAGAGGTACGTTTCCGGCCAGAACAGGAAGGTGAACGTAAGGTGCGCCGCAACATCCTTGGCCATGGCGCCGGAGGTAACGTAAGCACCCTGGGGCAACGCGAAACATACCAGCGCCAGCAGCACGGCCGCCAGGTAGCTGGGCACGATGCGCAAAAGGCGGTTGAGGTAAAACCGCCCGGTTTTCGGGACAGGGGTGCCCTCCAGCGTCTGCCGCGCATAGGGCAGATAGAGCAGAAAGCCGCTGAGCAGGATCATCCCGTCCACAAACAGGTAGCTCGAACGGGTGAAGAAGTCAAAATCCGTCGACAGTCCCAGCAGGCTCACGCGCTGGGAAAGCCAGCTCTGCTGCCAGATGTGGTAGTTCACCACCGCCAGCACCATCAGCGCCCGGAATCCGTAGAGCACGCCAATTTCCAGCTTGCGGGGAGACGTGCCGCCGCGCGCATGGGCGGGGTTATTCGTCCGCGTCATTCACGGCCTCCGTAGCGGGCGGAGTCGTTACCTCCTCGCCTGATTCCCCTTCCGGGACGGAAGCGGTTTCCGAGCCGCCCTCATCTTCCGGCGCGGGCGTAACCTCCGCGCCCGCCTCCGCAGGCGGGGCAGGCGTCGTTTCAGGCGCAGCGGTTTCCTCCGGCAAAGTCCATTCCCCCACGCGGGAGAATTTATACACCACATCCTGTCCATCGCGGATGTCGCGCAGGCTCATGGAGGTTTTGTCAATGCTGCTGAGCTTGTGCGTGATCGTCATATCGTCCTCGGTCTCGCCGGTGTAGAGGCTGAAGTTGCTCACATAGAAATGGAGCGTCTCACCCATCAGGTCGCAGGTGCCATCCGTCCGGAAGGCGGCGGTCTTGCCGGTGGTGGAGGTCCATTCGCCCAGAATCAGATAGGCTCGCCGTTCCAGCTTGCTTTCAGCCGTATCGCGGTAGTCGCCCACGCGCTGGTAATAGGGCAGGGCTTCATAGGGCTTGCCCTCACGGTACAGCTGCTCCGCGTACTGATAGCAGGCCTCATTGTAGATTTCCGGCAGATCGGCGTAACTGCCTGTGAGGTCATCCATGGAGAACCCCTCCAGGGCGGCGATCACCGCGGGATAGTCCTGCTGCTCCATGGCATCACGAGCGGTCTGCGCAACGTTGCCAAAGTAGGTTTCGTAGCAGGACTCGCTCTGTTCAGCGGCGTCGCGGTAATCGCCCAGGGCCTCGAAGGCCGCACCCGCGGCGGTCAGGTCGCCCGCGTCGCGCAGCTGCTCGGCCTGGGTGTACAGACAGGCGTTGTAGCGCTCCTGTGCCTCCTCGCTGTCCTCAATGGCCGCGTACACCTCTGCCGCCGCCGCGTAATCACCCGCCGCCTCCAGTTCGGCCCCATGATCCAGCTGGATGGAGATCAGCTCGGCCTTGGCGCGGTCGCTGTCGGGCAGTTCCGCCAGCACCTCCGCCGCGCCCTGGGTATCTCCCGCCGCCTTTAACGCAAGGGCCTGCTGATAGGCCGCCTCCTCAAACATGGCGGGGCTGTCCTGATAATTTCCCAGGGCCTCGAAACCGGAGATTGCCGTGGCATAGTCCCCCGCCGCGAGCGCCGCGCCGGCAATGGCGTAGCTGCACTGCTTGAGCTTGGTTTCGCTGTCCTTATAGGAGCCCAGCGCGTTATAAAGGATGCGCGCGTCCGCATAGTTTTCCGCCGCGAGGGCGGCTTCGGCCAGTTCGTAACGAACGGCGTTGAGCTGTTTTTCGCTGTCCTTGTAGTTGTCCACGTTTTCCAGCAGGGTCTGAGCGCGCTCCAGATCCCCCGCCTCGATGGCGTCCATGGCCTGCTCATAGTTGCATTCGTAATAGAGCTGCTGCGCGTCCTCGCTGCGGGGCGTGCCGCCCATCTCCAACAGGGCGATGGCGCCGGCGTAGTCTCCGCCGTCCCTCAGCGCCGCCGCCTGCTGATAGAGGCAGTCCTGAATCTGCCCTTCGCTGTCCAGATAACCGATAATCAGGGTAAACAGCTCGGTGGCCTTGTCGTAGTCGCCGGCTTCCTTGGCGGCCAGCGCCGCCTGATAGATGCAGTCGTTTCCGCGGGCGGCTGCGTCGGAATAATCCCCGGCCGCCAGAAACAGGCGGCCCGCTTCCTCGCCCAGTCCCTGGGCCAGCTTCTCCTCCGCCAGGGTGTAGTTGGACTGATTCACCAGCTGCACCGCGTCCTCGTATTCACCCAGCGGAGCAAGCGCCGCCGCGGCCCCCGCATAGTCGCCCGCATCGTAGAGGGCCTTGCCCTCCTGATACGTGCAGGCCTGGGCGCGGTCGGCGGCATCGCTGTAGTCCGCCAGGCCCTGGAACAGCACGCGTGCTACGGCATAGTTGCCGCTGTCGTAAAGCGCCTGTGCCTGCTGGTAAGTGGCCTGCTTGACCTTCTCCGCGCTGTCCTGATAATCGCCCAGGGAGAGGAAACGGTCGGCGGCCAGTTCATAGCTTCCCTCTTCCAGATAGGCCTGTCCCAGCGCATAGGTGGCCTGCTTGAGCCTTTCCGCGCTGTCCTGATAATCGCCCAGGGCGGCAAAGTCCGCCTCCGCCTGCACAAGCGCATCCACACCGCCCGTCTCCAGCAGGGAAAGGGCCTCCTGATAATCGCATGCGGCCAGCTGCTCCTTCGCGTCACCGTAATCGCCCATCGCGCTGAAAGCCGCCCGCGCCTCGTCGAATTGCCCGCCGTTCATCAGCCCCACGGCCGACTGGTAGCGCACCGCGGGCACAACCCACAGAACGATCACGGCAGCCAGCGCCACCGCGGCCGCCGACAGGCTCGCAATCCAGACCGTCATGCGGCGGCGGCGGCGTTTGGAGGCGCGCTGGACCTCCTGCTTTTCGATGACCAGATTGTTTTCCTCGCGGGCCTTGCGGGCCGCCATGGCCAGCTTCTGCTCATGAGCGGCGATGACATGGGCTACATTTTCCGGGCTGTAGCTGGCAAACACCGCGTCGCGCCGCCGCTCGCAGCGGCAGCAGCGGTCGCTTTCCAGCGCGTTGGCACGGCCGCATACACACAGCCATACCTGATCCTGCACGCAGGGATACCCCACCGCGTCCTTGCCGGCCACAAAGCGCAGCTGGTCCAGCGCGCGGCCGCCCGGCAGGGCGTTGGATTTGTAATACGTCAAGGGCGCGTTGCCCCTCCGCCAGATGGTGGAATCGTCGAACCAGACCTTTTCGATCACCAGATCAACGCCCTCCACGTCTCGCCACTGGGAGGGCAGCAGCATGATGCTGAACCGTTCGCCCACCCCGGCCTTGAGGCCCTGGATGCGCTCCGTCTGTGAAAAGAGAAGCATATCCTCCTTGTCAAAGCATTTGAGGGTCACCTGGACGGACACCACGACCTTGTCGCTGAGGTTGTTCATGACAAAGGTGCAGTCGGCGTCATCTTCGGTGGGCATGGCATATTGCCAGAGCTCAACAGGACAGGTGAGATCAATCTTCATGGCCGTTCCTCCCAGCATCGGGGTCCAAAGGGTTACAGGGTCCAGCGCATCTCGGAGGTGGAAAGCACCCACTCCTTGAGCGCGCCGTTTTCAAAGACAAGCTGCAGCACATAGCTTCCGGCGCTCTGTGCAGATTCTGCGGCTGTATAGTAGGTCAGCAGCGTCTGGGTTCCTTCGTTGACTGCTTCGCCGTAGTCCGTATCCCCTGGCTGGCCGTAGAGCACACCCGGCTTGCCCTCGCTGAGGAACAGCGAGGACGCTTCCTCAAAGGTCATGCCCGCTTTCAGCCCGCGGGGTCCCTCCGTCTGGGCGTTTGAGACCCGCAGGGACTGCGCACGGCCGCCTGCCGCCTCCTCCAGCCAAATCAGCTCCACGCCGCTCCAGGTCAGGTTCAGGTAGGTGCCGCCCGCCGCATCCTCCGCGGCGGTCTGGCCTGCGGGCTCACCCAGCGCCGCCTTCGCCCCCTCCAACGTCAGCGTTGCATAATCCATTCCCGAAAAAGACAGGTCCTTCAGCCCAAAGGGCTGCGCCTGATTGGCCGCCACGGTCGCAGCGCTCAGCGTTACGTCCGGCACGTCGTCCACGGCGTCCCCGCTGGCTGCCGTCTGCACGCTTTCGACCGCCTCCAGGTTGCCGCGTACCTCATCGGCGCTGATGAAGCTGCTCAGCCCATAGACGCGGATGGCCGTCACCACGCCACCCTCCAGAGAGTACACCACGCCCGCATCGGTATAGCGCCCATCGGACACCTGCACATGGATGGCGCACTGCACGCCCGTGATTGCGCCGGCGCCGTCCAGCTGCGCCCAGCTCCAGTAGGCGGACTGGGGAAGGCTGTTGAGGCGGTAGAAGGCGGCAAAAATCCCGTCGCCCACCAGCGTGGGATTCTGCCAGCCATAGGTATCGATCAAAACGCTCTGCGCGTCGCCCAGCTTAATGCCGCGCGGGCCGGGATACGCCTCGTCCGTCACGGACACGGCCAGGAGCACGCTGTCCTGATCCAGCACGGGCTTGTCGTAATACAGGGTAGCGAAGTCATAGATAAAGGCATAGCCGTCCTCCGTGTGGGATTCCTCGCCCACCGGCGCGTTGATAGGCTGCCCGGCAGCGCTGTCGCGCAGTACCTTGACGACCCACTCATTCAGTTCACCCTCGGCCAGCACGCCGGAATCGTCCGCAAAGGCATAGAGCGGACACAACAGGAAAAACATCATGAAAAGGCAGATGATCCGTTTCAGTTTCATCCTCTCCTTTCTCTTTGGGCTGGAAATGTTACGAATTTACCCTAGCTTATTGTACATGAAAACCCAAGGAAAGTATAGCCTGTTGGAAAATAAAGTTGGCCTGCGGCAAGCGATTTTTACAAACATGTGACAAAAAAAGGCGGCCCCTCCTCCCCCAGCGGGAGAGAACCGGGCCGCCTTCGCATCCGGACGGGTTTATCCCTTGCGCCACGCAGAGGGATGGAACAGCACCAATATGGGGAACAACTCCAGCCTGCCGGCCAGCATCAGCAGGCTCAGCACCACCTTGGCAAAGGGGCCGTAGCCTGAGAAGTTCTCAACCGGGCCCACATGTCCCAGGCCGGGGCCCACGTTGCTGATGCAGGTGAGCACGGCGGTAAAGTTGGTTTCCAGGTCGTACAACCCTTCCAGCGACACAAGGAACATCCCCGCCAGTACCAGCAGCACATAGACGAAGAAAAACGCCGATACCTGGGTGAGACGGTTTTCCTCCACGCCCTTGCCCTCAAAGCGCACCACCTGCACCTTGCGCGGCTGAAACGTGCGGCGCACCTCACGACAGCCCAGCTTGCACAGGATTCCCACCCGTACCACCTTGATGCCGCCTGCCGTGGAGCCCGCGCACGAGCCGATGAACATCAGCACCACGATGAGCGCCTTGACCGCCTGAGGCCACAGGTTGAAATCCGCCGTGGCGTAGCCCGTGGTGGACATGATGGTGGCCACCTGAAAGCTGCCGTAGCGCAGGGCATTGAGAAAAGTGCCGTACTGAGGCAGGATCATCAGCGACACAAACAGCGTCGAGCCGGCAAACAGGGCCAGATACCAGCGCAGCTCCTCGCTGCGAAGCGCGTCGCGCCAGCCGCCCACCAGCACGCGGTAGAACAGCGCGAAGTTGATGCCGAACAGCACCATGAAGAACGTGATGATCGCGTCAATTACGGCGCTGTCAAACGCGCCGACGCTGCTGCCGTAGTTGCTGAAGCCGCCCGTGCCCGCCGTGCCCATGGCATGGATCGCCGCATCGTAGGGCGACATACCCGCGATGATCAGCGCCGCCAGCTCGATCACGGTCAGCACGCCGTAGATCAGGTAGAGAATCTTGGCGGTATCGCCCATTTTGGGCACGATCTTGCTTAAGCTGGGACCGGGGCTTTCCGCCCGCACCAGGTGCGAGGAGCGTCCCGTCATCTGCGGCAGCAGCGCCAGGGTGAGCACCAGCACGCCCATGCCGCCGATCCAGTGGGTGAAGCTGCGCCAGAACATCACGCCGCGGGGCAGCCCGTCAAAGTTGCCCATCAACGTGGCGCCCGTGGTGGTAAAGCCGGATACCGCCTCGAAAAAGGCGTCGATATAGTTGGGAATCAGGCCGGAGATCACAAAGGGCAGCGCGCCAAAGGCGCTGAGCAGCACCCACGAGAGGGCCACCACCAGAAAGCCCTCGCGGGCGCGCAGGTTTTGCTCTCTGGGATGCGCAAACCGCCAGGCGGGGAAGCCCAGCGCCGCCAGCAGAGCCATGCTGCTCAGCAGGGCGAGGGCGTCGCCGTCGCCGTAAAGGAACGAAATGGCCAGCGAGGGCGCCATGGCCAGCGCCTCGATCAGCAGAATCGCGCCCAGCAGGCGCAGGACCAGTCGTTTGTTCATTTGCGGATAACCTCGTTCAAATCGCTGATGCCGCTTTCACAGGCAATCACCACCACACGGTCGCCGGCTTCGATGTGGTCGTTGCCGAAAGGCACGATCACCTTGCCCCGCCTGACAATGACCGCCACCAGCGTGCCGCGGCGGATGTTGAGCTTGCGCAGCGGAATGCCGATATAGGGGTCCGTGCCCTTGGGGATGAATTCCAGCGCCTCCGCCTTGCCATTGACCAGGCGGTAGAGGCGTTCCAGCTTGGTGCCGTAGGCGTTGCCCCTGCCGCGCACATAGCGCAGAATGTTGGCGCAGGTGATGGCCTTGGGGCTGATAATGCTGTCCAGACCCATGGCGCTGATAATATCGGCATAGGCCACGCGGTTGTTCTTCACAATCACCTTGGGCACGCCTTCCTTGACGGCAAAAAGACCGGTCATCAGGTTTTCCTCGTCCCGGTCGCACAGGGCCACGAAGGCGTCCATCTGCTGAAGGCCCTCCTGCTCCAGCAGCTCCTGATCGGTGCCGTCGCCATAAATCACATTGACATCGGGCAGGGATTCGCTGAGGTCATTGGCCTTTTTTTCGTTGATTTCAATCATCGACACGTGAATGCCCATGGGAACGATCATCTTGGCCAGATAGTAGCTGATGCGGCCGCCGCCCAGCAGCATCACGTTTTTCACACGCAGGGAGTTTTTGCCCAGGTAGCGGAAGTAGGAGGTAATGGTTACCATATCGGCGGCCACATGCACCCGGTCACCGGCGCGGATGATAAAATCGCCGTTGGGAATCACCACATTTCCCTCGCGCTCCACCGCGGCATAAAGCACCTGGGGCAGGCCGTTGAGTTTGCGCGGAAGGTCCTTGAGCGCGTGGCCCACCACCACATCGTGCTCCTGCGCGCGGAACTCCACCATCTCCACCCGCCCCTTGGCAAAGGATTCGATGTTGCTGGCAAAGGGAAAGCGCAGCAGCCGGCTGATTTCCAGCGCGGTGGCACGCTCGGGATTGACCGGCATGTCGATGCCCATCTCGCGCTGCAGAAGCGTCAGGCTGTCGTTGTATTCAGGGTCACGGATGCGAGCGATGGAGTACTTGGTTCCCAGCTTTTTGGCCACCAGGCAGCAAAGCATGTTGGTTTCGTCGCTGGCGGTGGCGGCAATGATGATATCCGCCTTGTCCGCCCCCGCGTCCACCAAAGTGGCGGCGTTGGCCCCATTGCCGCGCACGCACAGCACATCCAGCGTATCCTCGCTGCGCTGGAGGACTTCCTCGCTGCGGTCCACAATGACCACGTCATGCCCCTCTCGTGCGAGATGTTCCGCCAGCGTATGACCTACTTTGCCGTCACCAACCACCAGGATTCGCATACATCCATCCTCCGTATCCACAAAGCGGTACAAATCATCAAAGGGATTTCAATCGCAGTGTATCATTATAGCATATCATGGGGTAAAATGAAATGCCTGCGCCCTCTGCTTTCCACTCCGCCCTGTTTTTAACGGGTTCTTAGCGATGTCATGGAATGTTTTAAGGCCATCAGACCTGTCGCATCCGCCGCCGCCCACCCGATGGGAATGGCCCACCATACCGCGTCCAGCCCCCATGAGGGAGCCAGCCAGTAGGCCAGCGCCACGCGCAGGCCCAGCGAAATCACGGTCAGCACGATGCTCATGCCCGCCCGCTCCAGGCCGCGGTAGGTGGCATAGAGCAGAAACAAAAGGCCGATGCCCACATAACACAGGCCCTCTGTGCGCAGGTAATGCACGCCCACCGCCATGACATCGCCCTGCGAGGGATCAATGAAGATGCTCAGCAGCGGCACGGCAAAGATCCCCACCACCGCCGATACCAGCGCACAGAAGCCCAGGGACATCATGGCCGCTTCCCGAAGGCCCCGCCGCACCCGGTCGGCGCGGCCGGCGCCGGCATTCTGCGCCACAAAAGTGGCGAACCCGTTGGCAAAGTCCTGTGCGGGCGCGTAGGCAAACGCGTCGATTTTCACGCCTGCCGCGAAGGCGGCCATCACGTTTACGCCAAAGCTGTTGACCAGGCTTTGGATCATCAGAATACCGAAATTCATGATGGACTGCTGCGCGCCCGTGAGCACGGAAACCACCGCGATGCGCCTGATAAGCGGCCCGTCCGGCCTCAGGTGGCGAATGCCGGGGCGCAGGTCCCCCATTTTCAGGAGAGAATACACGACGATCCCGGCCGCGCTTGCCGCCTGGGCGATCACCGTCGCAAGGGCGGCGCCCTCCACCCCCCAGCCCAGGCCCGCGACAAACCACAAATCCAGCGCGATATTCATCACCGCAGCGCACAGCAAAAACCACAGCGCCGCCGCGGAATTTCCCACGCTGCGCAGAGCGGTGGCAAAAAAGTTATACAGAAATGTAAAGCCAATGCCCCAGAATATGATTTGCAGGTAACCGCGCAGATCTTCCACGGCCTCGGCAGGCACCCGCATCCACACCATCAGGCTGTCCAGCAGGGCAAAAGCCGCCGCCGCCAGCGCCAGCGCCGCCAGCGCAATCCCCACGAAGGCGTTGCCCATGGCACGGCGCAGGCCCTCGCGGTCCCCCTGGCCGTAAAGCTGGCTCATGACCACCCCGCTGCCCATACACAGGCCCAGAAGCAGGCTGGTGAGCAGCGTCATCAGCGAAAAGGCGCTGCCTACGGCGGCCAGCGCCACGCTGCCCAGGAAGCGTCCCACTACCCAGGTATCCACAATATTGTAGCACTGCTGAAGCAGGTTGCCCGCAATCAGCGGAAGGCTGAAAAGAACCAGTCCCTTGCGAATGCTGCCGCGGGTCAGATCGCGTTCCAAAAAAAAGACCTCCCTGCCGGATGACGTCACGCACAGTGTAACACAGGCGCGGGGCAAAGGCAATGTGAGGGCGCAAAAAAGGAGGGAGGGCAAAGGCCCTCCCTCCAAATATCAGTGTCCGCATCCGGAGCAGCGCGAGCAGTCGCCTCCGCAGCTGCACCCGCCCTTTCTGCGGTCCCGGACCATCTTCCATACGGCGGCCGCAACCGCCAGCAGCACCACGCCGCCTACAATCAAGGTTGCCATATTCACGCAGCTCCTTTCCTGATATTCCGGATGGTTATGCCCCCACGCCGACCTTTTGGGTCAGATGGTTCTCATCATAGCGGTTGGGCCGCGCCAGCAGATAGATCAGCCCCGCCAGAAGCACCAGCGCAACCGCCGTCCACACCGTGAAGCCCGCGCCCGCCAGCAACAGCCCCAGCCGGAACACGATCAGCGCGATCACATAGGCAAACACGCACTGGTAGCCGATGGCAAACCACGTCCAGCGGGCGTTGTTCATCTCGCGCTTGATGGCGCCGATCGCCGCAAAGCACGGGGCGCACAGGAGGTTGAAAATCATGAAGGCAAAGGCCGCAAGCCTGCCGTAACCGCCGGACATCTCATCAAAGTTCTGAGCGATGGGGCTGAGGCCCTGCTCCACTTCCTCCTCGGAGCCCTCTTCCAGCAGCGTGGCGGTATCGCGCTCGTCGGTATCGGTGTTGTAGAGGATGCCAAAGACGTTGACAACCTCCTCCTTTGCCACCAGACCCAGCACCGTGGCCACCGTGGGCTTCCAGTCGCCGAATCCCAGCGGCTCAAACACGGGCGCCACTGCGGAGCCCACGCGGCCCAGAATGCTGTTGTCGGTATTTTCGACGGCGCCGAAGGTGACGGGCGCATCGACGGTCTCCACCACCTCCGCGTCCGCGGCCATCGCATCCTCCGGGATCCGGGCCTCCCAGCCGTAGCCCTGCATGAACCAGATCACGATGGCGGAAACCAGAATCACCGTGCCCGCGCGCTTGATGAAGCTCCAGCCGCGCTCCCACATGGAATGCAGCACGTTTTTGGCGGACGGCGCATGGTAGGCGGGCAGCTCCATGACGAAGGGAGCGGGATCGCCCGCGAAGATGCGGGTCTTTTTGAGGATGATGCCGCTGATGACGATGGCGGCCACACCGATGAAATACGCGGAGGTTGCCACCCAGCCCGCATTGTGGAACAGCGCGCCGGCGATGAGGCCGATAATGGGCATCTTGGCGCCGCAGGGGATGAAGGTGGTGGTAAGGATGGTCATCTTGCGGTCGCGGTCGTTTTCAATGGTGCGCGAGGCCATCACGCCCGGCACGCCGCAGCCGGTGCCGATCAGCATGGGGATGAAGCTCTTGCCCGAGAGGCCGAATTTGCGGAAGATGCGGTCCATGATGAAGGCGATACGGGCCATGTAGCCCACGTCCTCCAGAATGGCCAGCATGAAGAACAGCACCAGCATCTGCGGAACGAAGCCGATCACCGCGCCCACGCCGGCGATGATGCCGTCGCATACCAGGCCCACCAGCCAGCCGGCGGTACCGATGCCCTCCAGCCAGCCGCGCACGGGTTCCTGAATCCACTCGCCCACGAATACGTCATTGGTGAAGTCGGTCACGATGGTGCCGATGGTGCTCACCGCAATATAATATACCAGCCCCATTACCAGCACGAAGATGGGCAGAGCCAGCCACCGGTTGGTCACCACCCGGTCGATCTTGTCCGAGGTGGTCAGCGCGCCCTTGGGGCGGCCTTTTTTAACGCAGGTGGACACCAGCCGGTTGATATAGGCATAGCGCTGGTTGGTGATGATGGATTCCGCGTCGTCGTCCATCTCGGCTTCGCAATCCTTGATGGTGCTTTCGATGGCGTCCTTGATGCCGTCGGGAAGGTTCAGTTCCTCCCGTACCTTTTCGTCTCGCTCAAAGAGCTTGATGGCATACCAGCGGGCGAGGTGGTCAGGTACGATACCGCCCTCGTGCCGGCTGCCGTCGGCGTGATGGTGATGCACGGCTTCCTGCCCGTCGCGGTGCGTGATCAGATCCTCGATATGCGCCAGGGCGTGCTCCACGCTCCCGGCGAATACGTGCGGCGGCTCGCCCGCCTTTTTTCCCGCAAGCATCGCGGCCTTGCGGGCCACCTCGCGGCTGCCCTCGCCCCTCAGGGCGCTGGTTTCCACCACTTCGCAGCCCAGCGCCTCGCCCAGCTTGCGCAGATCAATCTTGTCGCCGTTTTTGCGCGTCACGTCGATCATGTTCAGGGCGACGATCATGGGAATGCCCAGCTCGGCCAGCTGCGTGGTCAGGTACAGGTTGCGCTCGATGTTGGTGGCGTCCACGATGTTGAGGATGGCGTCCGGCCGCTGGTTTACCAGATAGCCGCGAGCGATCACCTCCTCCAGCGTATAGGGCGAAAGGCTGTAGATGCCGGGCAGGTCCTGGATGATGACATCCGGTTCGCCTTTCAGCCTACCTTCCTTCTTTTCCACCGTCACGCCCGGCCAGTTGCCAACGTATTGATTGGAACCGGTCAAATCGTTGAACATGGTGGTTTTACCGCAGTTTGGATTGCCCGCCAGGGCGATCTTTGTGGACATACCGCCGCCTCCTCAATGTTTGTTATGGCTAACTCACGGAGAAAAAAAGAATCACTCCACCTCAATGTTCTCCGCATCGCTCTTGCGCACGGAAAGCTCGTACCCGCGCACCGTCAGCTCCATGGGATCGCCCAAAGGCGCCACCTTGCGCACATACACCTCGGTCCCTTTGGTCAGGCCCATGTCCATGATGCGACGCTTGAGCGCGCCCTCGCCATGTAACCTTTTGATGGTGACCGATTCGCCGATTTTGACTTCCTTCAGGGTCTTCATTGGGCTTCTCCTCCTTTTGCTTCAGACCATGATGCGCATGGCCATCGTCTTGTCCAGAGCTACGCGGCTTTCCTTCACGCTCAGGATCAGGTTGCCGCCCAGCTCGCTTACCACCGTGACCGGCTCCCCCACCACGAATCCCAGCTCCGCCAGGCGTTGACGCACCTCATCCCTACCGGTGATCTTGCGGATGATGTTGACATCCCCCACGTTTGCCATCGCCAATGGCATCATTTCATCTCCCCGCCTTTGAATTCGATTTGACTAACTCACGTGTCAAAATGGCGGCTAGGAGTTATAACCTCCTAACCGCCATGAAGTTTATCATTCCTAACCTCATTTGTCAAGGCATAAATTTACGATTTTTTCATCCCATCAGATGATATAAACGAAGATGCACACAAAGTGCAGAATGCTCCCTGCCAGCACAAACAGGTGAAACACCGAATGCATGTAGCGATGTTTCCGGCCCAGTCCGTAGAGAATAGCGCCCATCGTATAAGCGATGCCGCCTGCCAGCAGCCAGATCAGGCCGGGAACGGGGATTGTCTTGAGCACAGGGTCCGCCGCCAGCACCACGCACCAGCCCATGCCGATGTAGCAGATCATGGAAAGCACGGCGTACTTCTTCAAATCAATGGCGGTAAAGACGATCGCCACGATCGCAATGGCCCACACTCCTCCGAACAGCGCCCAGCCCCAGGCGGGATAGCCGGGCCGGATGGCGCACAGCGCGATGGGCGTATAGGTACCCGCGATAAGCAGGTAGATGGTACAGTGGTCCAGCACCTGCATCACCTTTTTGGCCATTTCCGGCAGCAGTCCGTGGTATACGCTGGACATGGTGTAGAGAAGCACCATGGACACACCGTATACCACGCTGCTTACGATGGACCAGGGATTGCCCTTCAGGATGGAGGTAATCAGGCACAGCACCAGTGCGACAATCCCGAATGCGCCGCCCACAATATGCGATACCATGTTGAAGATCTCTTCTCCACGGGTGTAATCCGGCAGCTTCCGGTTTTTCAGGCCGGTCCGTTTCATGCTTGCCTCCCGCGCCTGAATGCGCCTCAGGCGTTATTGTTGGATGTTTTCCCCGGTTCGGTGGTCGGGGCCGGGGTGGGGCTGGGGGTCACGAACAACTACTTCATTTCTTGGCGAGTCAATATTTCTTTGCTTA
>UQEF01000070.1 GCA_900540045.1 uncultured Eubacteriales bacterium
ATGTTTTCATAATCCAGCTTGGCCTTGTGGAATTTTACGTTCGCATCCATCGACCACGAATACACGCACACGACCAGGCAGGCCAGCATCGCCCAGCTTGCGGCGGCCAGCGCTCTGCCTGCCGCGCGGCCTGCGCTGCGGTCCTTCAGCTTTTCCAGGGTCTCCGGCAGAGAGTCCATCAGCACAATGCCAATGAGATAGGTCCCCGCCACGCTATAGGTCATCAGGCTGTACACCTTGTCGGGCGCAAAGATGCGGATCGCGCAAAGGAAGAAGGGCGCCAGCGCACACAGAGCCAGCATCGCCAGAAAGCGGAGGGGCTTCCTGCCCTGCAGCGCCCAGAACGACACGCACGCCATAAGCAGCTCCAGCGCGATGAATACATGATTGGGCCAGCTTCCCATCTGGCACCCTTCCTCTGTGGAAAGCGGTCCTACGGCCTGCCAGAAGTCCTGATAGCATCCCGCCAGGTTCCGGGGAAGCGCCGCGAGCGTCTCCAACGAGGCCGCCTTCGTGACGGACTGATAGTCCCCTACGGCGTCCTGTCCTCCTCCCGTCATGGCCAGCAGCACGACGTAGTACAGGGAAACGGCGAGCACCAGGCACAGCGCATACCGTCCGGCGCGCAGCAGCAGCGCTTTGGCGCCGACATCCGGCCTGCAGATCATCAGCTGCATGCCGCGGACAAACATCATCCCAAGCACAAAGGTCGCGCACGCCTGATAGGTGCCTGTAGCCACGGCGATCAGCACCACGGCGGGCAGCAGGCCCCAGCGGATCTTTTCCAGCAGCAGAAGGCCCAGTGTCGCCAGCATCGCAGCCAGCATATACGCATCTGCATTGTGCAGAAAACCCAACGTCGCGCTTACGGTCGGAAAGCACATCAGCACGGCCGAAATGACCACGGCCAGCACGGTTGAACGGATCTCAAACACGGATACCAGCATGCCCGAAAGCGCCGCTACTGCGACGATCATCAGCAGTCCGTTTACATAGGGCATCGTATAGCTCGTGCTCAGGGACGAGAGCCACTGGCTGCTCCAGCGGCCAATCCACAGGAGATTGCCGTCAAAGTACACATTGTTCAGGGCGTCCCCCGTCAAAAACAGCGTGTTGGTAAGGGCAAACAGATAGGTCAGCATTCCGATCCCGAAGGCCGATACCGTCGCCGCCCATACCGGCCTGCGTATACGGCGCATCAACAGGGCAATCTCGCTTTGACAAGGCATACTTTTTCTCCTTTACGTTTGGCTTTTCTCTATTGTAGTAAAAAATCATGAATTGTCAATTATTTCATCAGGCGTTGGTCGAAGCACTCCTGCCCATCATCGGCCTCCGCTTTCCACGCAGCAAAAACCGGCTCCCGCTCATCCGAAAAGGATGATCGTCAGGAGCCGGTCAGACGGGCCTGCCCAAAGTCCCCCGTCGGCCTCATGCCGTGCTTTGGGACCTCGTCATGCGCTTAAACGCAAGGTTTATTCCACATCCTGCAAGGCATCATAGCCCTCTTCGCCCGTACGGACCTTCACGACCTGTTCTACATCATAGACGAAGATCTTGCCATCGCCGATATGACCGGTATACAGCGCATTTTTCGCCGCATCAATCACCGTGCGAACCGGGATCTTGCATACCACGATGTCCACTTCGATCTTGGGCAGCAGGCTGGTTTCCATCTCAACGCCGCGGTAGTATTCCGGACGTCCTTTCTGCATGCCGCATCCAAGGACCTGCGTCACCGTCATGCCCGTTACGCCGATCTCATCCATGGCGGACTTGAGGCGTTCAAACATGCTCTGCTTGGTCACGATGGTGACCTTGCTCATCTTGACCTTGTCATTGGAGCCGGTGGAGTAATCGGCCACAGGCACCGCTTCATCCTTGGCCGCCGGCTTGGCGCCGGGAAGTTCAGCCGGCGCACCCATCGGCACATCGCTGCCGATGACAGGCATAAAGCCCGCATAGGCCGATACCAGCCCGTGTTCCTCCACATCCAGTCCGACGATTTCCTCCTGCTCGCTCACGCGCAGGCCCACCGTCGCACGGATTGCAAGGAATGCCAGCGTAATGGTCACGGCTGTGAAGGCCAGAATCGCCGCCACGCCTATGATCTGGATTCCCAGGAGCGTGAAGCCGCCGCCGTAAAACAGTCCTGCACCCATGATCTGGTTGGCGCCGAAGGTCACGCCGTCGCCGAAGCCACGGGCAAACGCAGGCGCCGTGGGAGTGGCGAACAGGCCTACCGCCAGGGTGCCCCATACGCCGTTCATCAAATGCACCGCAACCGCGCCCACCGGGTCGTCCACATGCAGCTTATGGTCCAGCAGCCAGACGCCGAAAACCACCAGCACGCCGGCGACTCCGCCGATCACGATGGCGCCGAGAGCGTCCGTCACATCACATCCGGCGGTGATGGCCACCAGGCCGGCCAGCGAGGCATTCAGGCACATCGAAACATCGGGCTTGCCGTACTTGATCCAGGTAACGATCATGCACACGACCGTGGCCACAGAGGGAGCGACCGTGGTGGTCAGGAAGACGGAGCCCAGCTCGGGCACCGAGGTAGCGGCAGCGCCGTTGAAGCCATACCAGCCCAGCCACAGGATAAACACGCCCAGCGCGCCGATGGGCAGGTTATGTCCGGGGAACGCGTTGACCTTGACGACCTTGCCCTCCTTGTTTTTCACAAACTTGCCGATGCGGGGCCCGAGCATCCACGCGCCGATGAACGCGCACAGGCCGCCGACCATATGGATGCACGCAGAACCCGCAAAGTCATGGAAACCGATCTGCGCAAGCCAGCCGCCGCCCCAGACCCAGTGTGCCTCAATGGGGTAGATCAGCGCGGAGATGACTGCGGAATAAATACAGTATGAAAGGAACCGGGTCCGCTCCGCCATCGCGCCGGAAACAATGGTAGCCGCCGTGGCGCAGAAAACAAGGTTGAAGACGAAGTTGGACCAGCCGAAGTTCTCATAGGCCGTGAAGATATCAAAGCCGGGCTTGCCGATCAGGCCCAGCAGATCCTCGCCCAGGAGAAGCCCAAAGCCGATGAGGATGAACACGATGGTGCCGATGCAAAAGTCCATCAGGTTCTTCATCAGGATGTTGCCCGCGTTCTTTGCCCTGGTGAAGCCTGTTTCGACCATTGCAAACCCTGCCTGCATCCAAAAGACCAGGGCCGCGCCAATCAGAAACCAGATGCCGTAGACATTCTCGTTGACATAATCCATGATTTCAGCCGTCATAAGCAACCCCTCCCGATTGTGATTGGAAACGGCGCGCCGGGCGCCGGTTCTCCTGAAAAAAGGGTACAAAAAACCAAGCCCGCCATGCGCTCGTCATTGAACGCAGGTATAGCGCATGGAGGCTTGGAATTGTAGAAGGGAAGTACCGGGACGTGCCGCGCCAATGCGGCACGTCTCAAATCACATCACACGCTCGTAAGCAGATCCTGGTAAGTGGGCATGGGCCAGTAGCTCTTGCCCACGATGCCTTCCAGCGCATCGCCGGCGGCACGTACCTCATCCATGGCGGTGATGACCTGGTCACGGGTGTAGCGGGCGCGTTCAAGCATGTCTGCGCCTTCGTCACCGGCCTTGAGCACAGCTTCGAGCTGGTCGGTGGCCTTGTAGAGGGCGTTGGTCTGCGCAGTCAGGTTGGAGAGCAGCGCCTTCTCCGCCTCGGCTTCCAGTTCGGGAGCGACGCTCTTCTTCATGTTTATGGTCGCGGCCACATCCTTGGCATAGGCGATGGCGGCGGGCAAAATCAGATGGCGGGAGATATCAATCGTGCTGAGGGCCTCGATATCGATCACCTTGATATAGGTCTCCATCTTGATTTCGTAGCGGCTTTCTACCTCCTCGCGGGTAAAGACCTTCTGCCGCTCAAACAGCGCGATGTTCTTGGGAGCCACATAGTAGGGCAGCGCATCCACCGTGGTGGGCAGGTTGAGCAGCCCGCGGCGTTTGGCCTCCTCCACCCACGCCTGGTCATAGCCGTTGCCATTGAAGATGATGCGCATATGGGCGCTGAGCGTCTTGCGGATCAACGCGTCCACGGCGGTGGTCATATCCTCGGCGCCCTCGAGCTCATCGGCCATCTTCATCAGGGTATCTGCGATGGCGGTGTTCAGGATGACGTTGGGGCCGGAGATGGATTGCGCGCTGCCCAGGCTTCGGAACTCGAACTTGTTGCCCGTGAAGGCAAACGGCGAGGTGCGGTTGCGGTCCGTGGAATCCTTGGGGAAGCGGGGCAGAATGTGTACGCCCAGCTTCATCTGATCGCGCTCGTGGGCCTCATATTTGCTGGCATTGACGATGCTTTCGATGATCTCGTTGAGCTCGTCGCCCAGGAAGATGGAGATAATCGCAGGCGGTGCCTCGTTGGCGCCCAGGCGGTGATCGTTGCCCGCGCTGGCCACAGCCACGCGCATCAGATCCTGATAGTCATCCACTGCGGCGATGATAGCGCTGAGGAATACGAGGAACTGGGCGTTTTCACTGGGGGTATCGCCGGGGTCCAGCAGGTTGACGCCGGTATCGGTGCTCAGGGCATAGTTGTTGTGCTTGCCGCTTCCGTTAACGCCCTCGAAGGGTTTTTCGTGCAGCAGGCACACCATGCCATGGCGGTCGGCTACCTTCTTCATGATGTCCATGGTGAGCTGGTTATGGTCCGCAGCGATATTGACGGTGGTGAAAATGGGCGCCATCTCATGCTGAGCGGGAGCCACCTCATTGTGCTCGGTCTTGGCCAGGATTCCCAGCTTCCACAGCTCGGTGTTCAGATCCTTCATGAAAGCCTGAACGCGCGGCTTGATGACGCCAAAGTAATGATCCTCCAGCTCCTGGCCCTTGGGAGGCTTGGCGCCAAAGAGGGTGCGGCCCGTCACTACCAGATCGGGGCGCTTGCGGTAGACCTCCTTATCCACCAGGAAATACTCCTGCTCCGGGCCCACCGTGGGGAACACGCGCACAGCCTCCGTATTGCCAAACAGCCGCAGGATGCGCAGCGCCTGCTTGTTGAGCGCCTGCATGGAGCGCAGCAGCGGGGTCTTTTTGTCCAGCGCCTGGCCGCCATAGGAGCAAAATGCCGTGGGGATGCACAGCGTGCCTTCCTTGATGAAGGCGTAGCTGGTGGGGTCCCAGGCGGTGTAGCCGCGGGCTTCAAAGGTAGCGCGCAGGCCGCCGGAGGGGAACGAGCTGGCGTCCGGCTCGCCGCGCACCAGTTCCTTGCCGCCAAACTCCAGAAGAACCTTGCCATCCTTGAGCGGTGTGATAAACGCGTCGTGCTTCTCGGCGGTCACGCCCGTCATGGGCTGGAACCAGTGCGTATAGTGCGTCGCGCCCATTTCCAATGCCCAGTCCTTCATGGCGTTGGCCACCACGCCAGCCACCGCAGGGTCCAGGGAACGTCCCTGCTCAATGGTGCGCTTTAAGGCTTTATAGGTTTCCTTGGGCAGACGCTTCTGCATCATGCTGTCGTTAAAGGCGTATTGCCCAAAAAGCTCGCTCAGGTTTTCCATAAAGACAGCCCCTTCCCTCTCAATGTGCCATACCGGAACTCTATACAAAAACGGCGCCAATGGATAACGGGTTATCCACAGCGCCGTTGCTGTATGCTGGGATTATAAACCGGCCATGCCGTCTTGTCAACCCCCGGCCCTGTTTTTGCAATGTATTTGTCGCATCCTATGCCGCAGGCGCTTCGCCGGCCCCCGGCGCAGGCGTGTCCGTTGCGGTAGCAGGCGCCTCTGTCACGGAAGCAGGCGCTTCCGTCGCAGGGGCGGGCGCTTCCGTCGTATCCGCCTCCGCCGCGGCCCCAGGCTCAGCATCTGCGGACGCATCCGTGGCAGGGGCCGCCGTCGCATCGGCGGCAGGCGCGGACGCATCGGGCGGAGGAGTCGCAGGCGCCTCCGGCGTCGCGGCTGCGGCAGGCTCCGCGGTCAGGTACTCACCCATCAGCGTCGCAAAGTGCAGGGCCGCCCCCGGCAAAAGAGCCGCTACATCCGCCTCGGTCATCTGGCTCACATACACGCGATCCGGAGACAGCGGTTCCGGGTCCCACTTCTGGCGGCTGCGGCCCGTGACGGTTACCGTGTAGGTCTGATCCCAGCCGTCACCTCCCAGAGTGACCGTCGCTTCCATATCGGTGGCGGCGGACTTGAGCTCCTTGCTCACAAAGGAGGAGGACACCGTGACCTCCGTGGCGGGAATGGTCACATACGCGTCGCCCTCGCCCTCGCTTTCCAGGCGCAGCGTGGCATCGTAGGTGTAGACGTCGCGCAGCTCATCGTCCTTGGTTTCGCTTTCCTCCTGCTTGAGGCTGAAGGACAGCGCCAGCGTCTTTTGCGCCTCGGCCGGCGCGCCGTCCTCCACGGTGAAGGCGTCCGCCCCCCGCGGCTCGCTGGTCAGGCTGCCCTGAATCACGCGCACGCCGGTCATGCTGCTGTATTCCTGGTATGTCAAAGCGATGGCCCGCAGGCCGCTTTCCAGGGTGATGGTATTGTCGTCGGGCAGGTCGCCGTCGCCGCGCGTGCGGTCATAACGCAGGGTGACTTCTCCTCCCTCCGCATCGTAGAGCGGCAGACTCAAATGCAGCTCCAGCGTATCCCCCTCCAGGCTGACCGTGCGGTCGATGGTCAGGTTGGATGCCAGGGGCAGCGCGTCGATTGCGCTGAAGTAGTAGCTTTGCAGGTTGGGATTGAGCAGCAGCTGGGACATTTCCTCCCCTGCTACCTCCTGAAGACGCGCAAGCGTGACCTGATCGCTCAAAAGATCCAGCACCATCTGCTTGGCCTGCGATTTGATGGCCGCAGGCGGCACGTCATAGTAGACCGACATGGTGGTGGTGCCGTCGGGCAGCTTGCCCAGCACCGCGTTTTGCCGGTAGCCCTCAATCCACAGGTCCATGCGGGTCAGATAGCTCTCCAGCACATCCTCCAGCCCGTCCGCGCCCTGTATGAGCCCGGCGGCCTGCGCCGCAAGGGAGGCGAGCGCCGGCATGCCCGTCTGGGCCAGCAGGCTCTCGCCCAGCTTCCCCAGCACATCCCCGTTCCCGGCGGTCTCCCCACTCTGCGCGGGCGCTTCCCCGAAGCTGTACCAGTCGGGGCTGATGACGTCGGCCTGCACGGCCAGCGCGCCGTCCTTGATCTGCGCGTGTGCCGCGCTGACGGCGCTCTCTCCGTCCAGAAGCACCACGTCGGCGCGGTGCTCCGCCGTCTCCGTAGCGGTGGGACGCACATAGATATAGCTCAGGTCCATCACGATGGGCTTGAGCGTGCTCATCGCCTGCGTGCCTTCCCTGGCCGCGATCTCCACCGACACGGTGGCGCTGAAGCCGCTGCCCGCCCACAGCTGCTTGACCAGCTTGCCGGCGACGGTATAATCCTCCGCATCGACCCCGGTGGCATGAGCGGCAGACAGGCACAGGCACATCAGGCTCATCAGCAGGCAAAAAAACCGTTTCATGCACGGGCCTCCTTTTGTTTCGTCAAGGTTGCGCCAGCTCCAGGAAAGCCGCGTAGTCCTCCTCGGACAGGTTGTCCGCAAGCAGCGCGGCATCCTCGGCAGGCAGCTTGGCCAGCGCGGCGAGCAGCCGTCCGGCCAGGTTCTGATACAGCTCGCCCCGCAGCGCTTCCAGCTGGTCCGCCTGCGCGGTGTCCAGATCATAGGTCTGCATGGTGTCCGGCACTTTGTAGATCTGGTAACCGATGGGCGGCTGCCCCACCAGATAATCCGAATCCACGCCGTCCACGGGCTCCTCGTTCTGGCTCAGGCTGCTCTGGGGCATGGGATCGTAGACCGGCTCGCCGTCCTCTGCGGCGGACGCCATATCGGCGCTTTCCTCCGGCTGGTCCGTCACCTGCACGGGCTCCTCGTCAAAGGTAAAGGTGAGCGCCTTGGTCACGTTCTTGCCGGTCATCTCCTCCAGCGCCACCGTTCCCGTGAGGATCTCCCCCTCCTGCGCGGAGGACAGCTTCACCGCGGGGGTCAGCGTGGTGGTGACGGTTTCGGTCTCCCCGTCGGCCGCCGTCTTGACCGCGGTGACAACCGTACCCTCCAGCGTGCGATCGCCGGACCCGGAAGCGCCGGTGAGGTCGTGCTCCACCGTGGTGGTCACGGTGGAGGTGCCCCGCTTGATGGCGGCGGACCACTCGCCCTTTACGGAGAAGGCGCCTTCCGCCTCCCCGCGCCGGTAGGTAGCGGAGATCGTGCGGTTTTCCGCGTCGCCCTTGCCCTGGGTCAGCTCAAATTTATAGGTGTCGATGCGCTCCGCCGCGTCGCCCGTAAAAGCCCACTGATACGACAGCTGCCTCGTGGTGCCGTCCCCCATGGTGACGGTGCCCTTGATATAGACGGCCAGGTCCTCGCCGTTTTCCTCGGACTGGTACAGGCCCACGATGAAGCCCTTGGAATAGGTCATTTTCTCCAGTTCAGCACGGAAGGCCGCGTCCATGCCGCAGCCCAGCACCTGCGCAATCAGCGGCGCCAGCTCCGTGCTCTGCTCGGTGGTCAGCCGCGCGATGCGGCTCCAGCGCGAGGTGGCGATATCCTTGATCTTATAGTTGGCCTTCTTCTGCTCCGCGTAGGGCAAAATGGCGTCGGTCAGGGTCTGATAGCAGCCCTCAACCTCCTGAATGGCCAGCAGCGCGTCAAATTCCGCTTCGCCATTTTCCGTCCCCATCAACAGGTCCAGCGGAGATCCGCCGCTGACCAGCGTGCGGTTGGGCAGGAGCGAGGTGGTCAGCGAGGTGCTCTCCCCCGCCTTGTGCTGGTTGAGGTCCATCACGCTCTCGCCGTCCACGCAAAGAGCAAGCGTGCTTTCGGCCCCTGCGTCCGTCTCGGACGCGGCCACGCGGATATGCTCCAGCACGCCGTTCATCATCGTCAGCGTTTCCTCGCCGTATGGCAGGAGCGTCCCCACCTGCAGGGCAAAGCTGTAGCGCAGATCGCCGTCCGTATCCAAATAGCCTGCAAGCGTTTCATCCAGGCCCGCGATACTCGCACACGCGCCGCCGAGCGGCAGCATCAGCGCAAGCAGAAACGCCGCCAGCGCTTTCCACACTTTTTTCATGCCTTTCACTCCTTTTCGCCGGTTCTCAGGCCCTCCAGAAGCCCGGTCAGCTCATCCAGCGTGCTGGCAAAATTCACCTGCCGCCGGATGGCCGTCGCGCCCCTCAGGCCGCTGATATAGTGTCCCACATGTTTTCGCATTTCCATCACGCCCAGTCGCTCGCCCTTGAAATCCACCATCCAGCGTGCGTGCAGCACCGCCGCGTCGATGCGCTCGTTCAGGGATACCGCTTGGGGCGCGCCGCCCTCCAGGGCCCTTCTCGCCTCGCGGAACAGCCAGGGATTGCCCATCGCGCCACGGCCGATCATCACCCCGTCCGCGCCGGTCTCCCTCAGCATGCGCGCGGCGTCGCCGGGAGCGAACACATCGCCGTTGGCGATGACCGGAAGGGTCAGGCGGGCCTTCAGCTCCCCGATGGCCGCCCAGTCCGCCGTGCCGGCGTACTGCTGCCGCCGCGTGCGGCCATGAATGGCGATCCACCGCAGGCCCAGCTGCTGCGCCGCGCGTCCCAGCTCCAATGCGTTCATGCTGTCTGTATCGTATCCCAGGCGGGTTTTGACGGTGACGGGCAAGCTGGTGTTTTGCCTGACCGCCTCCATCACCCGGTACGCGCGGTCCGGGTCCAGCAGAAGCGCGCTTCCCTCGCCGGAGGACACCACCTTGCGGGCCGGACAACCCATGTTGATGTCCAGCGACCGGAAGCGCCCCAGCGCCGTGACCTTCGCGGCGGCCTCTCCCATCACGGACGGGTCCTTGCCAAAGAGCTGGCAGGCGGTGTTGTCCTCTTCGGGGTGAACGGCCAGCAGGCGGCGGTAGGCGTCGTTGCCGGGCTTGGCGCACAGGTAACCAATGGCGCTGACCATCTCGGAGCATGCGTAGTCCGCGCCCATGCGGTAGCACAGCACCCGCATGGGCCAGTCCGTGATGCCCGCCATGGGGGCCAGACATAATACGGTTTGGTACGTCTGTCCCATCCCGTCAGCGCTCCACCACACAGGGGAACGACGCGATGCGTCCGCCCGTGCCCGCAAAGGGGATCAGGGTCAGCTCATAGGCCGGGCCCGCCGGCACTCCCTGGGGCGGCGGCAAAATGAACCCGGCCTTTTCCCTCCACATGGGCGCCTCGCACGCGGCGGCCAGCGCATAGGGCACGCCGTCCTCCTCCACGGGCGTAATCGGATTGCCGGAGTGAATGGCATAGCGCCATGCCACATTTTCATCCGGCAGGGCCAGCGCCATCAGGCGCGCGCCCACATACAGGCTCACACTGCCGCGGTAGCCCGTCTCCAGCCGCGGCGACAGTCCCAGCCGCAGGGTGATGATATCTCCGTTCTGATAGGTGCGGCGGAGGCTATGCCATTCCCCCTGAGCCACCGCCTGGGGCCGTGCGCCGTTGACGCTGATCTGCGCGCCGTCGGCATAGCCGGGCACGCGCAGGCGCAGCGTAGCGGGCACCGCCTGCCGGCATTCCACCCGGATGGTGATCTCCCGCTGGAACACGCCCGAAACCGTGGCGGTAAAGCGCACCGGCACGCCACCCAGGCGCGTGAGGCATCCCCCCGCCACCGGCAGCGCATAGGCCAGCGTGTCATCGTCCTGGCTCATCCACACGCTGCGGCGAATGGCATACAGCGCGCGCAGAAGCGCCGATACCTCATCGGGTTCGGGGGACTGGGCCTGGCAGCTCTCATCCCCGGCAAGGCGGTTGGTGGGCGAAAGGGAACGCACGCCCTCAGGCGTCAGCAAATCGGGAAGCACGTTCAGCAGCAGCATTTCCAGCCGGTCGGCCATGGCGGAGTCACCGGACTGGCACAGCGCGTCAAAATACGCCTCCGCCTGGGCGCAGGCCGCGGGCAGTTCCACCGCGCGGGCCGGGTCTCGCCCCGCCAGAAACGGATCGGCCGAGAACGCGCCGCTTGGCATGCCGTGGTAGCGGGAAAGCGCGGTCAGCCCTGCCTTGCCCGCCGCCGCGTCGCGGCCCGAACCGCTGTACTGGGCGATCAGCGCGGTCATGGCCAGCGCGTCGGCCGTGCCCTTGCCGGTGGCAAAGCGCTGCATACGCGCGTAATACGCCTCCTCATCCGGCGTATGCGCGCCGGTCTCGGGACGGTATTCCCGCTGAAAGGGAAACATATGCATCAGGCCGCTCACATCCGGCAAACGGGAACGCAGGCTCTCCATCAGGCTCAGCAAAAACGGCTGGCCCGTCCGGCGGTAGAGATCCACCGCCAGCCGCAAAATGTCCGCGCCGCACGCAAACAGCCGTTCCTCGTTCAGCTCTCCCAGTGCGTCCACAAAGGCGCGCATGCCGCCCAGCACCCGCAGCATGGCCTGCTTGTCACGTTCCATGGAGGCCAGCATCGACGCCGCGCGAAGCAGCGCCGCAAAGCGCTCCGGCTCATTGGGCAGCAGGCCCGCCGCCGCTTCCACATCCGGGAAAGGCGGGGTTTCCGTATAGCCCCCCAGCTTGGTGGCCAGCGCCGCGTCCAGAGGCGACATGCGGTTGAGATCCACCAGCCCAAGGGCCAAATCGGTCAGCTGCTTCTGCAGGCCGTCGGCATGCACGGCGGCATCCGACAGCGGCACAAGCGCGGGGTCCACCAGGGGCGCGCGGCGATAAGCGATTGCGGTAGGCATAGTACCTCCTTAGGGTATCAGCGGCATTTGCCGTTACTTTGCTCCATTCTACCCTATTATATAACAAAAATCCCTCAGGTCAAGCAAAGTCCGCGCCTGTCTTGCATGCGGCTCCTCCTGCGTGTATAATGGCTGTACGCTGCAAAGGAGGGAACCAAGCCATGGACCATGCCGCCCCCGGCCGCCTGTGGGTACGCCTGATGAAACGCCATCGCGTGGAGCGGGACGCCGCCGTGCCCTGCACGCGCGACGATCCGGAAGCCGCCCTGCGCGAGCTGCTGCCCAAACTGGACCTGAGCCAGCCGGTCTGGCTGCCGCGCCACCGCGCCGACTGGGACGAATATGCCCTGACCCGTTTCCTGCCGGAGCATTTTATGGAAGCCGTTCCCTTCGATTACATGGAGATCAGCTATATTTTCCCGGAGGACGAAAAAAAGGCCGCCCGTCCGCGCGATCCGCGCTGGGACGCCTGACGGGGCCCGTGCATGCCCATCGCCCCGCCGCCATATCCTTGGGCGGAGGTGATGGAATGAACTGCATTGACAAAGCTTTTTTCAGCCTGGCGGACGAAATCCGCTCGCTGGATGAAAAAGAGCTGTACTATCGCATGCGCAAAAGCTTTGACGCTGTGCCGGAGCCGGCCAAGCGGGGGCTGATGACCTTCTTTTCCCAGTACCCCTATTGGGGAAAGCTGGATATCGACCGGGGCGACTATGAAGAAATCGCGCTCAAGCAGCAGGCGCTTTCCCGGCACATGGAGGATTTTGCATGGCTCTACCGCCGGTTGGCCGATTACCGTTCCAGAAAAACCCTGTACGCCATCTTGAGCAACTGGTACCGCTACGATTTTGTCGCCACGTCCCAGGCCAAGGAATATCTCTTCAGCAGCTATTTCGACCTGGATCTGCTTTCGTGTGATGAAAACGAAGTGATCGTTGATTTGGGCGCCTATATCGGCGATACGGTGCTTACCTATCTGGAGCAGTACGGCGAAGACTGCTACAAAAAAATATACTGCTATGAGATCACGCCCGGCACCTTTGAACAGCTTCAGAAAAACCTGGCCGGCTACCGGGATATCGACCTGCGCCAAAAGGGCATAAGCGACGTGGAGGGGTTCATGTCCCTTGCGGTCAACGCGGCCAGCACCTCGGCCAACACCCTGAGCGACGAGACGGGCGGTGAAATCCCCGTAACCACATTGGACGCCGATATTCAGGAGCCGGTCACTTTGATCAAGGCCGATATTGAAGGTCATGAGCAGCGGGCGCTGCTGGGGGCCAAAGGCCATATCCTAAAGGACCATCCCAAGCTGCTGATCTCGGTCTACCACAACAACGAGGATCTGTGGAAGATTCCCCGCATGATCCATGACTGGTGCAGCGATTACCGGTTCTATCTCCGGTTCCAGAGCTCCGTTCTCTATCCCACGGAGATTACGCTGTTCGCGCTCTAGGCCGGAGGAGGGCATGACCGGGGCCTGCCGCGGCAAGCCGTTTCCAGCTGGCTATGTGGAAGATACCACCTGCTGCGGATTCTTAGGCAGGCAGCCCCTATACTGTGGGCATCCATTTCCTGTGGCTTCAAACAGCCTGTTTCAGTTACAGCGGATAAAAAGTAATGGCCGATCTTGTCATGGAGATGGATGGTGCTTTCCCGCAAACCTCTGTGCCGCCCATCTTCAAGATATCCCGCAAGGAAAGCGTCCATCTCTGGATTCAGTTCCTGATACACACAAGATGTTGATTTGTTTTCATTTGTTTTTTGTCTCATGGTTAAAGCCTCCTGTTTTCTTTGGTGACTTTAACTGTATCATGTAGAGAAAGATTATCCGAGGAAATTTCTTTGAAATCCTTATATATAGCCACTATTTGAAAATTTCCTCGGATAGTTGAATATCTCGGATAATGCGCCCTCTTTCAGAGGGGCAGTCCACGGGCTGCGGCTCTGAAAGCAATCATGGCCGTTTCCGGCCTGCGTCCTCTCCCTGAAAATTGCCGTTTCCAGCAAATACTTTTTCCATGAGCTGACGGGTGCTGTCTTTGTGGAATAGCAGCTTCAAGAACAAACTGACCTGTTCATCCGTGATAGCTTCCGGGTGGGGAAGGTAGCTTTCCAGCATGGCGGCTCTGGTGCAAAGCCGGTGTGTCCGTTCCTTCCGTGTCAGTGTCTTTACCCTGATTGATTTTCAGGTATTCTTCCAATTCGTTTCTGAAAACGGACTGAAACTCCTTCATAACAGGGAGCACCTCCCCTCAAGGAAAGCGGCGAATGTGCCCGCCGCCTCCATGACCGGGAGGGCGTATCCCCGAAGCTGTTCCAAATCCAGCCGGGCATAGGAACGGATGGCGTTCTGGTCTGTATGCCCTAGAGTTTTCCTTACCACTTCATAAGGGATGTTGTCATTGACCATGGAGCTTGCAAGGGATGAGCGGAAAGCATGGGGGCCCTGTTTTCGCCCGTCAGGGTCAAGCCCGGCTGCCGCTATAGCAGTCCTTACAATCTTAGTGATTGCCTGAACAGAGATATGGCTGTAGATGACGGTATAGATGCCGATAGTAATTAAGTCTTTTCCCTCAAGCCGGGAAGTTTTTTTCTGGGAACTCATACCAGTATCCTCCTTATCTTTGAGAAAATGAAAATATGGTGTAGTTAGCTGCTTCTAACCACACCATATATCATAGCAATTTGCGTCCACGATTCCAACCCAAAACCAGTTTTATTCTACCCAAAATCAGTATTTTTTCATTTATCCAATCGTAGCCTCATCTTTATAATTTTTCGGATTTACTCCGTATTTTCTTTTGAATGCCGCTGCAAAATTGCTCGCTTTTGAATATCCCACCAGCATAGCCACTTGGCTGACATTCAGATTACTTTCTAACAGCAAGCTTGCCGCTTTTTCTAGCCGCTGGTCGATTACATACGCATGGACTGATGTTCCGAATAAAGAGGAAAATCCCTTTGTCAATTTTGAAGTGCTGATATTAACTTGCTTTGCCAGTTCCTCGCAGCTCGGAGCCAGAGCAAGCTGACCGTCAATAATTCTCTTTGCCTCTATGATGGAATCCCGGTCACTTTTGGACATTGCAACATATGCTGTTGCGCATGCCCGAATGGTTTGCCTGCGGCTTTTCAGCCTGTCCTTCCACACTTCACCGCTCCGTCTCTCCATTGCCGCTCGCCACCGTCCTCCCATTCGCTTTTCACCAAAAAACGAATGGGAGGTTTTTTTATGGCAACGATAAATCTGCGTGACTACTATCCCTTTTACCAAGATGACGTATGGATCGAGATAACGGATGATCTTGCCGCACAGCTCAAACAGTGGGAACGGGAAGAAAGCAATCGCCAGCGCAAGCGCAGACGGTATCACGACTATTCTTTTTCAGACTTTCAAGAGCGCTGCATGAAGTACGAATGTTTTGCGCCAGATGAGCTATATGAACGTAAGCTGACGCGACAGCAGCTTCATGCGGCCATATCCACCTTGCCGGATAAGCAAGCCAAGCGCATCTACGCCTACTGTGTTTTGGGAATAAGCATGGCAAAAATCGCCGCCGCCGAGGGGGTGAGCTATGTTGCCGTCCGTTCGTCCATACTGCGGGGGTTAAGACGAATGGGGGCTTATCTACGAAAAGAAAATTCATCATTTTTCTGAATAAGCCATTTCAAAATGCGTTTTTTTTGACCTATATTTATGAGAGGACTTTTTCGCAGCCTCTCTTGCACCTTGACAATCGAATACGCGGTGTTACAGGTACAATCCCCCGCGCGGCGGAGCGGCGAACGGGGCGGCGCGACGATGGCGCAGGCCGGAGCGATCCACGCATC
>UQEF01000071.1 GCA_900540045.1 uncultured Eubacteriales bacterium
CCACCCTGCGTGCCGAGCTGAAAAAGAAGCAGGCGGAGCTGGTTGTGATTTGGGTTTCCGCTTTGCTACCGGCACGGTCAGCCACTACACCTCGCGCGGGGAAAATACCGTGCCGCGTCCCTACGGCGAGCAGCGCCAGGCACGCATGGCCGGCCAGGAGCGGCGCTACGAGCAGTTCCGCTATGTGCCCCCTGCCGCGGCCCCGGAGCATGGGGAGGAACGCGTGCATGAGGATGCGGAAAACCTGCTCAGCGGACGCAACCCCATCCGCGAGGCGCTCAAGAGCGGCCGCGACATCGAGCAGCTGCTGGTGGCGCGCGGCGAATTGAGCGGTTCGGCGCGCGAGATCGTCCAGATGGCCAAGGAGCGCCGCGTGCCCGTGAAGGAAGTCGATCGCGCCCGGCTGGACGCCATCACCCGCAACCATCAGGGCATGCTGGCGTTTGCCTCGGCCTATCGCTACAGCACCGTGGAGGACATGCTGGACCTGGCGCGCGAGCGCGGCGAGGCGCCGTTTTTGATTTTGCTGGACGGGATCACCGATCCACACAATCTGGGCGCGATCATCCGCACGGCGGAGTGTGCGGGCGCGCATGGCGTAATCGTGCAGGAGCGCCGTGCTGTGGGGCTGACTCCCGCGGCGGTGAAGGCCAGCGCGGGGGCGGTGGAATACCTGCCCGTGGCGCGCGTGACCAACCTGACCAGCACGATTGAAAGCCTCAAGCGCGAGGGCATCTGGACCTATGCCGCCGATATGGACGGCGAGGACTACGCCGACCTGGATCTGAGCGGGCCCATCGCGCTGGTCATCGGCGCAGAGGGGGAGGGCGTGAGCCGCCGCGTGCTGGAAAGCTGCGACCGCACCATTTCCGTGCCCATCCGCGGCAAGCTGGACAGCCTCAACGCCAGCGTGGCTGCGGGCGTGCTGATGTACGCGGTGCTGCGCGCCCGCTGATGAAGATGAAGCCGCTTTTGTACGTGGACGGCTACAACATCATCGGGGCGTGGCCCCAGGCGCAGCGGGAGGGATGGCCGCTGGACGAGTGCCGTGACCGGCTGATTCACCTTCTGCAGGACTACGCAGGCTATACGGGGCAGGAGGTATGGCTGGTGTTTGACGGCTACAAGGCGGAGCGCCCCCTGCGCAGCGTGGAGGAGCGCGACGGCCTGACCGTGGTCTATACGCGCCACGGCGAGACAGCCGACCATTACATCGAGCGCATGTGCCAGCTGCTGCCCCGCTACCGAGAGGCACGGGTGGCCACCAGCGACTATACCGAACAGACCCTCATTCTGGGCCGCGGGGCCACGCGTCTGAGCGCGCGGGAATTGTGGCGAGAGCTGGCCGCCGAGCGTTCCCACGGACGGGACCGGCATCAGATGCCCGGCGCGCAGCGGCGCACGCCGCTTTCTGCGGCGCTTACCGAGGAACAGTATGCCGCATTGGACAGGCTCAGAAGGCAAAAATAAAGGCAGGTGAGATTCCCATGACCGAACCCCGCAACGAACGCATCCCGGATGAACTGGAGCCGGAGGTGGAGGACGGGCGCGATGAAGCGGACCAGAGCGACGGGCTGGAGATGGACAGCTCGTGGGAAAGCATGCTGGACAAGCGTTTCGCTGATATGGCCGATGAGCAGGTCGTGGGCCTGGCCCAGCAGGGAGACAGCGTGGCGGTGGAGTACCTGCTGAGCAAGTACAAGAACTTCGTGCGCTCCAAGGCGCGCAGTTACTTCCTCATCGGAGCGGACCATGAGGACATCGTGCAGGAAGGCATGATCGGCCTGTTCAAGGCCATTCGTGACTACCAGGCCGAGCGGCTGAGCAGCTTCCGCGCGTTCGCGGAGCTGTGCATCACCCGGCAGATCATCACAGCCATCAAAACCGCGACCCGCCAGAAGCATGTGCCCCTCAACAGCTATGTGTCCCTCAACAAGCCTATTTATGACGAGGAGAGCGACCGCACGCTCATGGACGTGATCGTGGAGGGGCGGGCGCAGAATCCGGAGGAGCTGATCATTGGGCGGGAAAACCTTGTTTCCTTCCGCGATCAGGTGGACCGTGTGCTCAGCGGCCTGGAGCAGGATGTGCTCAACGCCTACCTGGACGGCAAGAGCTATCAGGAAATTGCCGATAAACTCGGCCGCCATGTCAAATCCATTGACAACGCCCTGCAGCGCGTGAAGCGCAAGATGGAAAAATTCCTGGAGGAAGCCAAATCCCAGGACGACTAAGGCGCGCCGCGCCCGCCGGAAAGGAGCCCCCGCTTTGCCCAGCGAGATTACCGCTCTTCTAAGCAGCATCACGCTTCCTGGCGACCTTGCTGTGCCCGCCGAGGTTTACGAGCTGATTGCTCAGGCGGCACGGTACTGGTTTTTGCTGCTGATGGTGATCATTGTCTGGCGCAGCTTTCGCTGGTACCGGCGCGACAGGCGGCAGGCAAAAAAACGCCTGAAGCTGCTGCCGGACGCGGGCTTTGTGGGCGAGATGGTGGTCATCGAGGGAGGCGAGGCGCTCAAGCGGGGGCAGGCGATGCCCTTGCCCCGCGAGGGCACGCTGGGCACGCTGCGCACCAACGATCTGTGCGTGCCTGTGGAGGGCGTGGCGCGGCGGCATCTGTGGTTCCGGTTTGACGAGGACGAGGGCCTGCGTGTGGAGCCCATGCGCGGCCAGACCGTCAGTGTGGACGGCGAGCTCTTCAAAAGCCGCCGCGAGCCGCTGTACATGGCCCACGGCTCCCGGCTGTATGTGGGCAAGGCCCAGCTGCGGCTGCGGCTGTTTGCGGGCTTCGAGGGGACGGGCTACGTTCCGCGCCGGGACGGCGAAGCCGCCGGGACAGATGAACAGACCCAGTCGCCCGAACAGGCGCAGGCCGCCGCCATGGCGCAGCGGCAGGCCATGCAGCAGTGGATGGCGCAGCAGCAGTATATGATGCAGCAGCAGCTCTGGCAGCAGCAGGCCTATCAGCAATGGCTGATGCAGCAGGCGGCCCTGCAGAATGCCGCCGCCCGGAGCGGACAGGAGGAGGACGGCGCGGACGGGGAGGAAGCCGAGCCGCCCGTGCGCGACGACAGCATCTTCATGCGGCCCGCCGGGGAGCGGGCGCCCGCAGTTCCGGAGGATAGGGAAGCAGAGGAAACGCCGGAAAACGCCGCGCCGCCTGACGAGGCGCAAGGCCCGGATCTGCCCGATGGGACCCGGATGGAGGACGGCGACTGGCCTTACGCCCCCAGCCCGCACAGCGACGCCGACTGGGAGGACCTGGCCTATTTCGGCGACGAGATGGACGAGGACCTGACCGATGCCGCCGCTCCGCCCCGCAGCGCCTATGTGGGCCACGACGAGGCCGAGCGAGCCAAGCGCAAGGTGTGGGACAAGTACTTCGGGGGAGGACGCGGACGATGAGCAGACGTTCCCAGGCCCGCGCCGAGGCGCGCAGGGCCGCGCAGTCCGCACGCCGGCAGCGCCGCCGTCCGGACCGCATGCTGGTCTCGGCCATCATGCTGTTTTTCTTCACCGCGTTTCTGCTGGTATCCTTTAACGGCGAGCTGGAATGGGAGGGCTTCGCGCTGGCGGTGATCGTGCCGGTGCTCATCCGTCTGTCCACGATGTGGGTGCCGCGCTTTTTCCCCGCCGACAAGCTGCTGCTGGCCATTGCCAACTTCCTGTGTGCGCTGGGCGTGCTCATCCTCTACACCACCGACCGCGGCGCGGGCACCTCGCGCGGCATCCAGCAGGCCATCTATTACGGCGCGGGCATCATCGCCATGCTGGCATGCATCTTTGTGGTGCGCTACGTGCGGCGCTGGGGATTTCTGATCAAGGTGGTCATGCTGGGCGCGGCGGCGCTGCTGGCTCTGCCCTTGGCCATCGGCACCGAGCAGAACGGCGCGACCAACTGGATCAATATCGGAGGTACCAGCGTGCAGCCCAGCGAACTGGTGAAGCTGGCGCTGCTTCTGATCTTGAGCTGGTACATGTCACGCAGGCGATTTTTGCCATGGTTCGCGTTCGCGGTGTTTTCGCTCTTGGTGCTGATGCTGCAGCAGGACCTGGGCACGGCGCTGATCTACTATGCCACCACGCTGTTTTTGTTCTACGCCTCCACCGGCAACCTGCCGCTGACGGGGCTGGGGCTGGTGGGCGCGGGCGGCGCGGCGGTGCTGGGATATGCGATGTTCGCTCACGTGAAAAAGCGCGTGGCCATCTGGCGCAATCCCTGGATCTACTATGAAACCAGCGGCTATCAGATCGTGCAGATGCTCATGGCCATCGCATCCGGCGGACTGTTCGGCGTGGGTCTGGGCCTGGGCGCGCCGCGCGTGATTCCCGTGTACTTTACGGACTGCATCTTCGCCGTCATCTGCGAGCAGTTCGGCGTCATCTTCGGCGCGCTGGTGCTGGCCATGTACGTGATTCTGATTCTGCGGGGCGTGTCGATTGCCTCGGCGGCGCGCAGCAGCTTTCACGCGCTGCTGGCCATGGGCGCAACCGTCATGCTGGGCATTCAGACGTTTATTATCATTGGCGGCGTTCTCAAGCTCATCCCCCTCACGGGTGTGACCATGCCCTTCGTCAGCTACGGCGGCACCTCGCTGGTCAGCTGCATGGGCCTGATCGGGCTGATTCAGGGCGTGGCCAGCGTGAACCAGGACGACCTGGCTTACGACTACGAAATCAGCCATACCCTGCAGGAGGAGGCCATGATGCCCGAGGCGGACAGGGAGTAAGCGCGCGGGAGGGATGAACAATGACCTGGGTCAACGTGCCCGCGGCGATTTTGCTGGTGCTGATGTTGTGTCTTTATACGCGCCGCAGCGTGGAAATCGCCATCCCGCTGGCGATAAGCCTGGCCATGCCGGTGCTGCTGGTCTTGGCAGCGGCGCGGGGCCTGTCGTATGTGGACTGGTTTTCCGCGGTGTTTCTGGCCGTGACGGGTGCGTGGCTGGTCCGGGAAATCCATGGCGGACGCGTCACCCGCACGGCCGTCTGCGCTTTCTTCAAGAAACAGGTGTTCACGCCGGGTCTCGCATGCTTTGCGCTGCTGGGCGTGTTCTGGACGCTGGCCAATCAGGATCGCGCCGTGCTCAACTATGATGAATACAACTATTGGGCCACGCAGGTACGCAGCCTGTATGTATCGGGAGGACTGGTCAACGGAGCCCGCACCTGCTGCATGGAACACGCCGCGTATCCCCCTGGGATGCAACTGATGGAATGGTGGTTCATGCACCTTCGAGGCCAGTGGCATGAAGGTACGCTCTATACCTCCGCTTTCTGGCTCAACAGCGCGTTCCTCCTGCCGCTGGCGCGCCGCATAACCTGGCGCCAGTGGTGGATGACGGGGCTGTTTGTCGCGGGCGTGATAGCGCTGCCCACGGTGCTGACCGGCCACGCCTACAGCATGCTGGCGACGGATACCACGCTGGGCGTGATCTTCGGCGCGCTGCTGTGCGTCTTGTGGTCGGAAGGCCGTGCGCCCTATGCACCTCTGGCGGCGGGCGCGCTGATGACGGCGCTTGTCTTGAGCAAGCAGACGGGTATTCTGTGGGCCGTTGCAGGAATGGCCTTTCTGCTGATGACGCGGGGACGGAAAACGCTGCGCAACCGCCGTTGGCTGCTGGCCTGCGCCGCGCCCGTGGCCATGCTGGCGCTGTGGCAGGCATTCTGCCGCATGGAAGGGCTTGGAAGCATGCACATTGAGCGGATGTTCTCGGCCACTCCGGCATGGAACGAGGTCCTGTGGGCCTGGGAGTGGATTGTGAAAACCCTGTTCATCCGTCCGCTGAACAGAAGCGGCGGGTGGGACGGCATGCTTCCCCTCGCTGGGATTCCGGCTGTGCTGTGGGTGGCGCTGTTTTGCGCCGTTATCCTCTTGCGCGTGAAGGGGCCTCTGCGTGGAAGGTGCGTTACCTTTACCGCCGGATCCTTCGCACTCTATGCGCTGATCGTGATGGCCAGCGCCGCGACGGTGTTCGCGCCGGAGATCCCGCGCTGGCAGGCGCATCCGGAACGGCTGACGGAGGTCGTGGACCGGTACTTTATTCCGTATTTTTACGCGATGGCCAGCTGGATGGCGCTTCTCATGGAGGGCGCGTCGCTGCCAAAGGCACGGCCCGTGCGGGGGTTGATCGCTGCATGCGCCTGCCTGGGGCTGGCCCTGACAGTGAACTGGCAAAACCTTGCCTGTTTTCTGCCCGGCGGGTTTGCCGCGCGCTTCCCCACCGATAACGGGAGCGTCTGGCTGCGGGAAAACCTGAGCTGGTATACCCGGATTGAAACGCCGGACGACGCCCGCGTACTGGTGGCGCCGGGCACCGTCAGCTCCATGCGCTATGCGCTCGTGCCGGTCAGCCTGGTTGCGACAGGTGGGTTGTGGGAGGACGGCGACACGGCTGAGATGTTGTTGGCGCTTGCGGATGAGGTCAGTGCCACCCATCTGGTAGCGACAGACCCCCAGAGCGCCCAGACGCTTGGTGAGGCATTGGGGCAGAAGGTGTTGACGGACACGCTCTACCTGATCGACCGTGCGCAGAGCGCCGGCCTGCTGGTGGAGGTATTGCCCTGAGAGGATCGAAGAGGAATCGAGGTGTCTATGAAACAGCTGAAACTGCGCTTTCGCGTGCTGGCCTTTGTGGTGATTGGGCTTTTGGCGCTGGCCGGGGTGTATGGGGTGTATTCCGTATCCACCTATGGAAGCCGCTGGATTTCCAGCACGCGCAACACGCGCTACCGCAGCGCCAAGAGCAGCGTTATCCCCGGCGATATCATCGACCGCCGGGGCGTGGTGGTGGCCACCACCGACGAAAACGGGGAGCGCATCTATCAGAGCAACATCCTCAGCCGCTCCAGCATGGTGCACCTGCTGGGCGACAACGAAGGCAACATCGCCAACGGCGTGGATTCGTTTCAGGCCAACTATCTGCTGGGCTTTGAAACGAGCCTGACGGAGCGCGTGACCGCCTTTTTCAACGGCGAAACCCGCCGGGGCGACAATGTGACCATCACCGCCGACAGCCGGCTGTGCACCGAGATCGTCAACATCTTCCGCAATACGGAAAACCTCAAGGGCAAATGCGGCGCGGTGGTGGTCATGAACTACAGGACCGGCGAGGTGCTGGCACTGGTCAGCCTGCCGGTCTATGATCCGCAGAACATCACCGACCAGGTCCGCAACTCCAGTCAGCATCCCTTCTGGAACCGCGCTCTGCAGGGCACGCTGCCTCCCGGCTCCACGTTCAAGATCATCACCGCGGCAGCGGCGCTGGAAAACCTGCCCGATGCGGAAACGCACGTATTCACCTGCACGGGCGCCACGCAGGTGATGGACCATGTGGTGCATGACTACAACATGGACCAGCATGGCGATATCACGCTGGACAAAGCCTTCCGCGTCAGCTGCAACAACGCCTTCGCCCAGGCGGCGCTCATGATGGGCGACACCGCGCTCAGGCGCACGGCGGAATCCTTCGGGTTCAACGACAACTTTCTTTTCCGCGACCTGGTGGTGGAGAACAGCGTCTATCCCACCCGGAACCGCAACAGCGTGGAAATCGCCTGGAGCGGCGCGGGACAGAGCCAGGTGGTGGCCACGCCCATGCACATGTGCATGGTGGCCGCGGCCATCGCCAATGACGGCGTCATGATGGAGCCGCGGCTGCTCAGCCTCGTGGAGAGCCCCACGGGCAAGGTGCGCCTGCGCTATTCCCAGAAGGTGTACCGCACCGCCTGCTCCCCGGAGATGGCGCAGATCATCGACGGGTATATGAAGGATGTGGTCAAGAGCGGCACCGGCACCCGTGCGCAGGTGAGCGGCCTGACCATCGCCGGCAAAACCGGCAGCGCCGAGGGCTCGGACAATGGTATGGATGTGACGCACGCCTGGTTTGTGGGCTATATTGACAGCGACCAGTATCCCTATGCCATCAGCGTACTGGTGGAAAACGGCGGCAGTGGCGGCAGCGTGGCCGCGCCGGTGGCTCGTCAGGTGTTTGAGTACCTGCGCGACAATCTGCCCGGTTAAGGGGGCGTACGAATGAATGTGGTCATCAAGGATATCGCAAAGGCGGCGGGCGTTTCCACGGCGACGGTCTCCAACGTGCTCAACGGCCGGAAAAACGTCAGCAACAGCACGCGCGAACGCGTGCTGCGCATCTGCGAGGAAATGGATTATCAGGTCAACCACGCGGGCCGCGCCCTCAAAAGCGGCGAGAGCAAGACCATCCTGTTCAACTTCAGCGATTTTGATCGCGAGTTTTACCTCAAGATCATTCATGGCATCAGCGATTATGTCTATTCCCGCCAGTACGACCTGATCATCTGCACCAGCGGATCGTGCGACCGGTTCATGTCCAAGAGCTTCACCAGCGGCTGCATCATGCTGGACAAGAGCTGCAACGATCAGCTGCTCAAGCGCAAGGCCCAGAAGGGGTATCCCATCGTGGCCCTGGACCGGATGATGGACGAACCCAACGTCAAGTGCCTGCTGGTCAACAACTATCCGCCCATGCGCGAGCTGGTACAGGGGCTGGTCCGGCAAGGCTATCGCAACTATGCGTTTCTGGGCGGCATCAATACGCTGGATAACCGGGAGCGCTACCAGGCGTTCACGGATGTGCTGAAGGAAAACGGCATCCCCTTTCACCCCGAAAGCTACCTGACCGGCGATTACCGCGAAAAAAGCGGCTACCAGGCGGCAAAGCTGCTGCTGATTGGCGAGCGGCTGCCCCAGGCGCTGGTCTGCGCGAATGACAACATGGCCATCGGGGCCATGCGCGCCTTCCGCGAGGCGGGCGTGCGCATTCCCGAAGATGTGGCCGTCACGGGCTTTGACGACACGCCCCTGGCTGAGCTGCTGGGGCTTACCACCGTGGCCATTCCCAACTACGAGCGCGGCTATCTCGCGGCGCAGCACCTCATTGCCAACATTGAGGGGGCCCAGAGCTACGAGACCTTCAAGATTCAGGCGCGGGTGGTCTGGCGGGCCTCGGCGGGCGGCGGGGAGGCAAGGGATTAAGCGCATAGCGGCTGCTGCAATGAAAGAAAGCCGGCATCAAGCAATGATGCCGGTTAATATTTTATGCGATATTTTATATAAATACATAAAATATTTATGTTATTTACAAATAAAATAATTTAACTTTGCCTATTTTGAACAAAAACTATTGACGAATATACATCGTGGGACTATAATCTTCGTAAATCGTTAAACCGATTCAAAAACTCCAGGGTATCAACAATAAAAAGGGAGGTTTCTCAATTATGAAGCGGATGCAAACCCTGACGTGTATCGTATTGGCGTTGAGCCTGCTGCTGGGCCTGGGCCTGGCGGGTGCGCAGGCGGAAAGCGCCGGCAAGATCGTCGTCTTCCAGCAGAAGACCGAGATCTATGACCAGCTGGTCGAGCTGGCCAAGACCTATCAGGAAGAAACGGGCGTTGAGGTCGAAGTGTGGCCCATCGCCGGCGACGACTATTATCAGAACCTGAAGACCTACATGGCCAGCGAATCCGGCCCCACCGTCTTCACCCTCAACTCCGCCTCCGAAATCGCCGAAATGAGCGGCTACCTGGCGGACCTGAGCGATCTGGAAGTGATGGGCAAGGTGCAGGAAAACCTTATCGCCATGGTGGACGGCAAAAAGACCGGCGTGCCCATGACGGCCGAGGGCTTTGGCATCATCTACAACAAGGACATGGTGGACCCCGAAGCCATCTCCACCATGGACGGCCTGATTGCCTTCATTGAAGAGCAGAAGGCCGCGGGCGTGACCGGCCTTGGCCTGTCGCAGGAAGGCTACTTCCTCATTGGCCAGATCCTCAACTTCCCCTTCGCCGTGCAGGATGATCCTGTGGCCTTCTGCCAGCAGGTGTTCTCGGGCGAGGTCAAGCTGGCCGACGTTCCGGAGTTCCAGGAATTTGCCAAGCTGTTTGTAGCCATCCGTGAAAATCAGGTCAATCCCCTTGAGGTGACCTACGACGGCAACTGCGGCGACTTCGCCACCGGCAAGACCGCAGCCATCCACCAGGGCAACTGGTGCTACACCATGTTCTCCAGCTATGACATCGACTTCGAGATGGGCATGGTTGGCCTGCCTGTGGGCGACAGCACCGCTATCGCGGTGGGCATCCCCTCCTACTGGTTCGTCAATGCCGACGCCTCCGAAGAGGAGCAGCAGCTGGGCAAGGACTTCCTCGACTGGCTCTACACCTCCGAGACCGGCACCGATTACCTGATGAACAAGTTCGGCTTCCTGCCCGTGGTTGACGGCATGACCAGCGAGAAGCTCGATCCCATCTCCGCCAGCGTGGCCGACGCCATCGCCAGCGGCAACATCGTGGACTGGACCTTCAACACCGAGTGGCCCGCCAGCGTGATCATGAACGACCTGGTGCCCGTGGCCGAAGAATTCTTCACCACCGACATGACCGAGGCCGATTTCCTCACCGCGCTCAATGACGCGTTTGTGACGGCTGCGGCCGAATAATTCGCCGACCGATAGCGGGGGCTGCCCGGATGCCCATTGGGCGGCTCCCGCTTTTTGTGTCGTTTATCGAGGGGGGACGCGCATGTCCATGAAGAAGCGCTGGTTTGCGCTGTTTACCGTACCGTTGTTTTTTGTGTTTATTGTGGTTGTGATTGTGCCGTTCCTGACGGGTGTGTATTATTCGTTTGTCTCCTGGGACGGACTGCCCAAAAACCCCATGAAGTTTGTGGGCTTTGCCAATTATGCGAAAGCCTTTCAGGACACACGGTTTTTAAGCTCTCTGGAGCGGACCACCGTCTTTACGCTGATTACCATGGTTACCGTCAACGTGCTGGCGCTGGGCTTTGCGCTGGTGGTGACGTCGAAGCTGCGGCTGCGCAACGTGGGCCGGGTTATGATTTTTATGCCCTACCTGATCGGAGGGCTCTTGCTGGGCTACATCTGGCAGTTCATTCTCGGCGACTGCATGGCCACGTTGGGTGAGATGACCGGTCGCACGGACCTGTTTTTCTACTGGCTGAGCAACAAGCAATTTGCCTTTATCGGTCTGATTGTCGTAGCCACCTGGCAGATGGCCGGGTACATGATGATTATCTATATTGCCGGGCTTCAGTCCATTTCCGACGACGTACTGGAGGCCGCCAGTGTCGATGGGGCCAGCTACTGGCAGACGCTTTTCCGCATCCGGCTGCCGCTTTTGATGCCCTCCATTACCATTTGCCTGTTTCTGACGCTGTCCAATTGCTTCAAAATCTACGATGTCAATCTGGCCCTGACCGGAGGCGGCCCCGCGAGCGCCACGGAAATGGTGTCCATGAACATCTTTAACGAAATTTTTGCCAAGAGCAACTATGGCTACGGCCAGGCCAAGGCCATTGTGTTCTTCATCATCGTGGGTGTGATCACCATGTTCCAGGTCCGGCTCACGTCCAAGCGGGAGGTGGAGGTATGAACAAAAACGTCGCCAAGAGCATAAAAAGCGTGCTGGCCAATATGGCGCTGCTGGTGTTCTGTCTGATCTACCTCTCCCCGATTTATATCATCGTGGTCAATTCCTTCAAAAGCCGCGCGGAGATGTATACCAACGTGCTGGCCCTGCCTGAAACTCTCACCTGGGAGTACTACGCGGGCGCGGTGCAGCGCATGGATTTCATCAATGTATTCAAGAACTCGCTCATTGTAACGCTGTGCTCGGTGGCGGTCATCGTGGTCCTGTGCGCCATGGCCGCATGGATGCTGGTGCGCACGCATACACGGCTGAGCCGCTTCCTCTACAGCTTCCTGATCGTGACGATGCTCATTCCGTTTCAGACGGTGATGATGCCCTTGATGCAGGAGATGAACTCCCTGACCAAGACGCTGGGCATTCCCATGAAAAACTCGCTGGGCGGTCTGATTTTCATGTACGCTGGCTTTGGCGCGGGCATGGGTGTGTTTTTGTTCCACGGGTTTGTCAAGTCGTCGGTTCCCGTCTCGCTGGAGGAGGCTGCCATCATCGACGGATGCAATATCTGGCAGGTGTTCTGGCGCATCGTATTCCCCATCCTCAAGCCCACCACGGTCACGGTGATCATCCTGGATGTGATCTGGATCTGGAACGACTATCTGCTGCCGTCTCTGACGCTGACCAGCAACGCCAACAAGACCATTCCCGTGATGACTTCGCTGTTCTTCGGCACCTACACCATCGAATGGAACATGGCCATGGCGGCGCTGGCCATGACCATCATCCCGGTAATCATCTTCTACTTCAGCGCACAGAAACACATCATCAAAGGCATCATGGCCGGCGCGGTCAAGGGCTAAGGAGGGGTGAACATGCAAAGGGTCTATTCGGTGTGTTCCCCTAAACCCACGAACGACCAGCTTGCCCTGCAGGAAACGGTATTCCATAACGCCAACGGCTATCTGGGCGTGCGCGGCACGCTGGAGGAAGGGGCGCCGCAGGGCATGGATACCATGCGCGGCGCCTATGTGAACGGCTTCTATGAAATCGTCCCCATGAAGCAGGCGGAAAAGCTGACCCATGTCCGCGAGGACAAGGAAAGCATGATCAACGTGGCGGATGTGCAGGGAATCCGCTTCCGCCTGGCGGGAGAGTGGTTTTCACAATGGACGGGCACGCTCGTAGAATCCGAACGCAGGCTGGACATGGATCGCGGAATCACCGAACGCCGCGTCAGATGGCGCTCGCCAGAGGGACGCGAAACAGCCCTTTGCTTTCGCCGCATGGCGAGTTTCGCAGAGCCGTCGCTGTTCCTGATTGACTGTGAGGTTACCCCTCTCAACTATGAGGGCGAGGTGGAGGTGAAAAGCACTCATCTGGCACTGGTGAAAAACTATGCCAATCCTAACGATCCACGTCTGGCAGGAGAGAGCGAATGTCATCTTGTTCCTGCCGGGAGCCTGATAGAGGAGGGAGCCAGCTATCTGAGCACGCGCACCCGTGTGAGCAGGCTGTCGCTGACCACCGGCGTGAAGCACGCGCTGGAGCCGGCCGCGCAGAATGCGCAGACGGTCTACGACCCTGCGGCACACGCGGCGGCGTTCCATGCCTGCGTGACGGTCAGACAGGGACAAACGCTGCGGCTTCAAAAATACTGCGTCTTTTCAGATGAACGGCGGCATGGCGATACACTTGCCGCCGCAAGGCGGGCCATGGCCGGAGCTTTTGGCCGGGCGGACGCACTTTACCGCGCCCAGCAGGAAACGCTCGCCGCCTTCTGGGAAAGTGCGGACACCACCATCCTTGGCGACAACGATGCCAATCTGTCCATGCAGTTCAACCTTTACCAGCTGTTCCAGTCTGCCGGGCGCGACGGGCTATGCAGCATTGCGGCCAAGGGTCTGTCGGGCGAAGGGTATGAAGGGCACTACTTCTGGGATACGGAAATGTACATGATGCCGTTCTTCACCCTCACCATGCCACAGCTCGCGCGCAAGCTTCTGGGGTACCGCTACCGCACGTTGGACGCGGCACGCGAAAATGCCCACCTGCTGGGCCATCGGAAGGGCGCGCTGTATCCCTGGCGCACGATCGCCGGACGGGAGTGCAGCGGGTACTTTCTGGCAGGTACGGCGCAATACCACATTGTAGGGGACATCGCCTATGCGGTGGGCATGTACTACAATGCGACCGGCGACCGCGAATACCTGATCAGCGAGGGCGCGGAGCTGCTGCTGGAAACGGCGCGCCTGTGGATGGATGTGGGACATGTGGCGGAGGGTACCTTCCGCATCAACTGCGTGACAGGTCCTGATGAGTACACCTGTCTGGTCAACAACAACTACTACACCAACGCATGCGCCAAAAACAACCTGGAGCTGGCGGTGCGCGCGGCGCATCTGCTGGAGGAGTGGGGCGCATATGACGAGTGGGCAGCCCGCCTGGGCGTTACCCGTGAGGAGTTGGATGCGTTTGCCCATGCTGCGGAAATCATGTATCTGCCTTATGACGAAACGCTGGGCATCAATCCGCAGGATGACAGCTTTCTGCAAAAGCCGATATGGGACCTGGCTGCGACGCCGCGGGAAAATTTCCCGCTGCTGCTCCATTATCATCCCCTGCAGCTGTACCGCTATCAGGTATGTAAACAGGCGGATACCGTGCTGGCACATGTGCTTTTTGAAAGCCTGGCCGATGCGGAGGTACGGGAACGGTCCTTCCGGTACTATGAGAAGATTACCACGCATGACTCTTCCCTGTCCAACTGCATCTTTTGCATCGATGCCTGCCGCTTGGGTCTGCGCCGGGAGGCACGCGCCTATTTTGGCGACAGCGTGAAGACCGACCTGCTCAATACGCATGGCAACAGCAAGGACGGCATCCATACCGCCAACATGGGCGGTTGCTACATGGCCGTGGTCAACGGTTTTGCGGGCCTGCAGCTGTGCGCGGATGGCGTGAGGGTCGCTCCCTTTCTGCCAGAAGGGTGGACGGGGCTCAAGTTTTCCTTCCAGTTCCGGGGAAGCAGACTGCGTTTCGATATGGAGGGCGGAGAATACCGCGTGCGGCTGATATCCGGGGGACCGGTTTCGGTCTTTACGCAAGAGGATGCCTTTTGCCTTAAACATCCGGGCGACGAGGCGAGGGGCAAGACGCGCTAAAGAAGTCAAGGGAAGAGCTCAAAAGGGAATCCGAAAACAGGAAAAGGCTTTCCATGCTTTTTTGTGACAGGGAAAATGCGTGGCAGCATGCCACAAACATTTGCAGCAGACGCCCCAACCGGGGGAAAGAAAGAGACCTGAGCGCCCGTGGGGTCTCGTTGATTGAGCTCATTCAACGAGGCCGCATGGGCACCCGGGTTTCATCCCTTTTCGTCATGCTTCAATAGGTATTGTGGCGCTACAACGGTTCAATCAGGGAACGGAAACATAGGCTTGCCAACTTACAATTGGCATGGTATAATCAATTTCGTCCACCTGTACGTGGAGAAGTATCGAAGCGGTCATAACGGCCCCGACTCGAAATCTAATCCGAAAGGTGGAATCGAATCGACGCAAAGCCTTGATTTTGCTAGGTTTGCAAGGTGTCCCCGGAATGGGATCATGAGCAGTTCTCTCCATCAGTTCTCTCCTTTTTCCGAGAGACGATGTTGAGATAGATTTTGGAGAAGTATCGAAGCGGTCATAACGGCCCCGACTCGAAATCGGGTAAACCGGCTAATAACCGGTCCGTGGGTTCGAATCCCACCTT
>UQEF01000072.1 GCA_900540045.1 uncultured Eubacteriales bacterium
GCCTGGATGACGACGGTTTCAGGCGCGCTCTCCTGAGCAAAAGCCGATGCAGCAGTCAGCAGGCACAGCGCAGACAACAGCAGGGACAACAGTTTTTTCATGGGATACCACTCCTTTACATAAAGTACTGAAAGTTTGATGTATATCAAGCCATATGGCTCAATATCAATAGTAAATTGTCAGGGGCTTTCCTTCGATTTGCATGATCTCAAAATCCACGCTGTAGATGGAAGACAGCGTCTCCTTGGTCATAACCTCCTGTACACTCCCGAATGCAGCGATCTTTCCATCCTTGAAAGCGCAAATATAATCGGAGTAAAACGCAGCATAGTTGATTTCATGAAGCACCAAAATGACGGTTTTGCCTAGCTCATCGCACATTCTTCGGACAATTTTCATCATGTTGGTGGCGTGATAGATGTCCAGGTTGTTGGTCGGCTCGTCCAGAAGAATATAGTCTGTATCCTGCGCGATGACCATGGCGATATATGCACGCTGCCGCTGGCCGCCGGACAACTCATCAATGAAGCGGTCCTCAAATTCCTTTAATTCCATGTAGGCAACGGCCTGGTCAACAATGCGCTGATCCTCCTTCGTCAGATGATTCCCGGAATAGGGGAAACGCCCAAACGCGACCAGCTCCCGCACGGTCAGCTTCATCTGCACATTGTTGTGCTGCGTCAGGATCGCCAGTTTTTTGGCCAATTCCCGACTCTTCCATTTGGCAATATCCCTGTCTTCAAAGTCGATCAAGCCCGCGTCTTTTGCAATCAGGCGGGAGATCATGCCCATCACCGTGGATTTTCCCGCGCCGTTGGGGCCGATCAGGGACGTTACCTTGCCCTTTGGAATGCTGAAACTGACGGAATCGACCACCGCTTTGCCATCGTATCGTTTGCTTAATGCCTGAACCTTCATCGTTTTACACCTTCTTCTTTGTCAATAACAGCATCAGGAAATATACGCCTCCGCCAACCGTGATGAACACGCTCACCGGAATAACATAGGCAAATACATGCTCTACCAGGCACTGGCCTGCCACCAGCACCAGCATACCCATCATGGTGGAAGCCGCGATCAACTGGCTGTGCCGGTAGGTTTGCATCAATTGCCGTCCTAGGTTGGCAATGATGAGCCCCAAAAAGGAGATGGGTCCGACCAGTGCCGTGGCAATGGCAATGCAAACCGTCACGCCTACCAGCAGCCGACCAATGGTTCGGTTGTAATCCACACCCAAGTTGATGGCCTGTTCTTTGCCCAGGGTAATGACATCCAGCAGCTTCAACTCTTTGCGCAGCGCAAATACCAGCAGAACCAGCAGGATGCCGGAAAACAACAGAAGCTCGTTGTTCATGTTGTCAAAGGAAGCAACCAACGTCGTCAGCAGCGTGTCATACTCGTTTGGTTCCATGACGCGAATCAACGTAGACTGGATGCTGCCGAAAAATGAAGTCAGTACCGTGCCGATGAGCAGCACATAGAGCACATTGTAGTGAGTTGCCTTGAAGAGATAACCATAGATGAGTGTTGCGGCGCTGCTCATCAGCAGAAGATCCAGGGCAAAAGCCGCATTGGCGTTGGTGGCAAAGAAGCTGCCGGACCCCAAGAAAAAGTACACTGCCGTGTGCATCAGCGTATACAGTGAGTTCATGCCTAATAGGCAGGGCGTCACAATCGTGTTGTTGATGATGGACTGAAACACAATCGACGCGCCGCCGATGGCAATGGCCGCAATCAACATGGCAAACAGCTTCGGCGCGCGCAGCTTCATGGCAAAGCGCAACAGGCGCTCGTTGCTGAAATTCAACTCCACCGTCATGTAGGCGATGATGGCCAGCGCAACCAGCGCACCCAAGACGAAAAGAGCGGCGGTGTTTCGGCGTTTGACGCATGCATTCATACCGTAACCTCCCTCTTTTTTCCAAATCGGATTGCCTTGCGCCCATGCTTGAGCCGGTACATCAGCATGGCGACAAACAGAATGCTTCCGACAATGCCGATGATTAGTTCGATGGGCAGCTCGTAGGGGTGGATAACCAGCCGCGCGATAATATCGCACACCAGCACAAACAGGGCGCCGAACATGGCTGTATCCGCAAGCGTACCTCGGATCTTGTCACCCTTAAACATTGCTACGATATTGGGCACAATCAGACCGATATAGGAAATGGAGCCTACAATGCTCACAATGCTGGCGGTAATGACTGCCGCAATCGTAAGTCCCCCAAAGAGCACGAGGTTGTAGTGCACGCCCAGATTCTTGGAAAAGTCCTTACCCATGCCGACAATATTGAAATGGTTGGCATAGATAAACGAGATTACCAGCAACGGAACAACCAGGTACACAATCTCGTACCGTCCGCGCAGCACCATGGAGAAATGACCTACTTCCCACGAGGACAGCGCTTGGGTCATTTCGTAGCGGTACGCCAGAAAGCTGGTCACGCCACCGATGATGTTGCCGAACATAATGCCCACCAGCGGCACCATCACGGTATCCTTGAACTGAATGCGCTGGATGAACCATACGAAGATCCACGTGCCCAGTACCGCGAAGATAAAGGAGAACAACGCCCTGCCCATAATGGTCGATCCCGGCAGAAACAACAGCGCCAGCAGAATGCCGAAGCGCGCCGATGCCAGCGTAGCGCCTGTGGTGGGGGAGACAAACTTGTTCATGCACAGCTGCTGCATGATCAGCCCCGCTACGCTCATACCCATACCCGTGCAGAGGATAGCAAGCAACCTGGGCAAACGGGAAATCAGGAAAAGCTCAAATTGCTCCGCGTTACCCGCAAACAGTTCTCCCGGCGTCATATCCATTACGCCAACGAAGAGCGAAAGAAAGGAAACGACGGCCAGCAGCAACCCAAGCGCTATGCTTAGGCGCCATGAATGTTTTTCTTCCAACACCACGCTATGATGACCTCCTTTTCTGATGGACCATCTTAGTTAGTATAGTCTAACTATTTTCTCAAATAAAACTCTGCGATACATACGCAGAGCCCATCTTGCAGTTAGTTAATTCTAACTCGATAAAATCATATCATGGTTCTACGCATTTGTCAAGTTGCATCTTTCGCAAACTTTTATGGAATGCCAGCGCCAGACAAGAAGATCCTTCGGTATAGCCGTCGGAATGCCGGGGTAGAGGGATGCTTATCGGGTTGATTTCAGCTTCCACTGGGCACTCTCGTTTTGCAGTGCCACCATCCGGCGATAAAGCCCGCCTTCCGCCATCAGCTGCACGGGAGAGCCCTGCTGGGCCACGCGGCCATTCTCCAACACCACGATGTGATCCGCGCCTGCGACTGTGCGCATGCGGTGGGCGATGACCAGTACCGTCTTGCCTGCCAGCAGGCGGGACAGCGCGCTTTGCACCTTCGTCTCATTTTCCACATCCAGGCTGGCGGTGGCCTCGTCCAGCAGCACAATAGGCGCGTCCTTGAGCAGCGCCCGGGCAATGGAGATGCGCTGTCGCTCGCCGCCCGAGAGCCTGGCCCCGTTCTCACCGATCGGCGTATCATAACCCATGGGCAGCTTGCGAACGAACTCGTCGCAGTTGGCGGCTCTGGCTGCGGCGCGCACTTCTTCATCGCTCGCGCCGCGCCTGCCCAGGCGGATGTTTTCCATCACGGTATCGTCAAACAGCACCACGTCCTGAAAGACCATGGAGTAATCGCGCAACAATACTTCCGGGTCTACAGTCGCGATATCCACGCCGCCTACCCGGATCGTGCCGCCGGTCACGTCCCACAGTCTCGCTGCCAGCCGCGCGCAGGTGCTCTTTCCCGAACCGGAAGGGCCGACCAGAGCGGTCACTTCGCCCTCCCTTGCCGTGAAGCTTACGTCGTGCAGGACTTCTTTTTTCTCATAGGCAAAGCTAACATGATCGAAGACGATGTCATGCCCCCGTGGCGTAAATGTCTCCGCGCCTTCTGCAATGGGGGTATGGTAGATTTCCATCATCCGGTCGGCCGATACCTGCGACACAAACACTTCCGCGATCAGCGCCAGGCTCTGGTCAAAGGGGGAGTAGACCCGCGTAATGACCATCAGGAACAGAAAGAGCAGCATAAAGTCGATGCGACCGGACAAAATGAGGCCGGTTCCCACGAGAATGGTCGTTGCCACGCCCAGGCGCATGATCACGCTGGCGGCATTGACAAAGATGCCTGTGCCCAGTTCGCCACGGATCATGATGCGCTCGTGCTCGTCGATTTTGCGGTTAAGTCCCTCAAGATACCGCTCCTCCTGATTTGTCGCTCGAATCTCCCGGACGTTTTCCAGCGCTTCCTGAATGCCGTCGGATACGCGCACCGCGGCCTGTTTTGTCCGCTCGGCGCAGCGGCTGGCAAGCCTGCGCGCGCCGAACAGCAGGCCGAACGCCACCGGTACGCCCCACAGACTGGCGAGCATCAGCCGCCAATCGTAGGCCAGCAGGCAGACCGCGATAACCGCTGTGGAGATATAGGCGCCATACAGATAGCCTAGCACATGCGACCAGACATGTTCCATGCGGTTCACGTCGCCCATCAGCGTCTCCGTCAGGTCGGCCAGATCGCGCTTGCCAAAGTATCCCAGCGGCAGCTTGCGCAGCCGCTCAGCCAGGCTGAGGCGCGTAGCTTTGACCTCGTTGTACACCAGACCATATGTGGTCTTGTACTGCTGCAAATGCGTCGCGATAGACAGCGCGACAAAGGCGACCACCAGAGCAATCATAAACGCCAGGTTTGGCAGTGGTTGTGCGGCCGTAAGCGTACCCATAAAGCCGGACATCATCAGGTAGAGAATGCTCATGCCGCCCATAACCGTCAGATTGACGATGACCGTCCAGAATGTCCCCTTTTTGACATTGCGCACCCCCTGCTCGGTCAGGGCGTATTTGCGCTGAAACTTCTGTCCGAACATTTACTTTGCCTCCTCTTCGCGCGCGATCTTCCATTGCGCGGCCTGATTGTAATCCGCCCACATGCGGGCATAGGCACCCTTTGCGGCGAGCAGCTGCGCATGAGAGCCCTGCTCGACAATGCGTCCCGAATCCAGCACGATGATTTTGTCCGCGCCCACGACGGTTGACAGCCGGTGCGCAATCATGATGACGGTGCGGCTTCTGGTCAGTTCCGCAAAGGCCTTCTGGATCAGCACTTCGTTTTCAGGATCGGCAAAGGCGGTGGCCTCATCCAGCACCACGATTGGCGCGTCTTTCAGGATTGCCCGCGCCAGCGCGATGCGCTGCGTCTCGCCACCGGATAGATACGTACCCTCGGTTCCGATTTTGGTATCGACCCCCGCGGGAAGCTTTTCAAGAATGTCCTTGCACTGCGCGGCCATCAGCGCCGCCAGCACCTGTTCCCGGGTGGCGCTGGGCCGGGCGATGCGGATGTTTTCCAGGATCGAAGTCTTGAATAGACGGCTGTTCTGGAAAACGAATGCTACCTGCTCCATGAGCACATGCGGGTCCATCTGACGCACGTCTACACCGCCAACTTCCACCACGCCGGAATCGACGTCCCAGAATCGTGGGATCAAGCTGGCGGCCGTGGTCTTGCCTCCGCCCGAGGGGCCGACCAGCGCGACCACCTGCCCCGGTTCCGCGCAGAATGAGACATGGGAAAGCGCAGGTGTCTGCGTACCGTCATAGGTAAAACTCACATCTTTGAATTCTACTTTGCCGTCCTTGGGCATCTGTGGACGCTGAGGTGCAATCAGCCTCGGCGCGCACATCACCTGATTGATGCGGCCCAGCGCCGTGCTGGCCAGCATCATGCCGGACGCGGCAAACATAATTTTGGCCAGCGCCGTGGAGATGATCGCGGAAAATACCGCATAAAACGCAAAGTTGGTTATAAAGCCTGCCAGGCCGCCTCCGGCCAGCGCCACGGGTGCAAGAAACAGCGCCACTGGAACCATGAATACAAACGCGCCTTCAGTGAACGTCAGGTTGACCGACTGCGGCACGCTGCAGACCTCGCCCTCAAAGCGTCCGGCTTTTTCGCTGTATTCTTCTATCGCCTGCTTAAACGCCTTGAACGAATCGACGGTCTGCTGGAAGATCTTGACCACAGGGATGCCGCGCACATATTCGGTGCCCGCCTTGCTTATGCGATCCTGCGCCGCCTGATACTCGGCCATGAACCCGGCGTTCTTGCCGCCCATCATGGAGAACATCGCGAGTATGGAAATCACCGCTGCCATAAGACACGCGGCTCCCATCCGCCAGTCAAACACGAACATCAATATGATCATGCTCAAAAACAAGGTGATCGTCCCCACGATGTCCGCCAGATTGTGCGCGAGCAGCGTTTCCGTCTCAGCTGCCGCCGCATCCAGTCGATTGCGGATCAAACCCGAGGCGTTCGAATCAAAAAAGCCCAGCGGAGCCCTCAGCACATGGGCAATGCCCCGCTTGCGGATGTTGGATGCCGTGCGAAACGCCGCCAGATGGGTACACATCAGCCCCGCAAAATACAGCAATATGCCGCCCACCGCAAAGCCAAATGCCATCCAGCCATAACGCGCAATGCTTTGCGCCTGCATCCAGTTCGGCGCTACGGCAATCAGATCACGCGCCACCAGCCATATGCAGATGTAGGGTGCCATGCTCATGAGCATGGATACCGCAGATAGCGTCAGGCCAAGAAACGTAAGCCTTTTATGGCTGCCCGCATAGTCCAACAGAACGGATAGGGCGTTTGGCTTTTTTTGTTTCATCACAGAACCTCCTTCTTATAGTTAGATAACACTAACTTATGGGGCAAAAAACCGAGGGAACTTCCCCCGATATTGCTTTCCTTGCATGTTCCATGGCGTGCCTTACGTAGCGTCATGCTTCCATCCACTTCATCCAGCCGGCCGTATAGAATTCACGCAGCTGGTCCACATAGCGCAGTGCGGTATCCCGGGGCATGTCGTGGATCACCACCTCAAAAATGCCGCCAAACATACCGCTGGCAACAATGTGGCACAGGTCGCGGTCCAGCTCCAAGACCTGATGGCCAAGCCGCCGAAGCACCTCCATATAACGCAGTGTGGCTTCCACCTCCACATCGACCATATTGTGGACAAAGTGTTCATAGCTTGTTCCCTCGGCTTTGGTCAGCAGCAGTTTGACCGGCTCTCGATGATCGCAGATATACTCCACCATCCACCGAATACAGGACGAGGATTCCAAACCCATGTGTTGGGGTTGTTCAGGTTCAGGTAATTCTGCGAAGGTTGTCTGCGCCTGCATAAAGCGGCCCATCAGTGCCGCGGCGTGAGGTTCCACAATGGAGGCGAACAGGGCTTCCTTGCTGGAAAAATACCCGTAAAACGCCCCGGTCGTCACACCGGCGTTTTTGACGATCTGGCGCAAGGAGGCACCCAGAAACCCCTTATCCAGGAACTCATCCAAGGCCGCCCTCTGTATGTTTTCCAATGTAACGCTCGACTTCTCTTCCATGGATGCCTCCATATAACACTGCTATGTAACAGTGTTATTCTATCACTTATCAAGCAGGCTGTCAATAGCGTAAAGGAAAAAGGCTGCCCCTTCCATCCGCCTGAGCGAGTGGGTGGCAGCCAAGTGGGATGGGACATCACTCAGGGTCCATACCTGGGCGTCCGCAGGAAGGAATGCAAGCCTCGGTCGTTTCCGCGTCCTCTTTCGTCTTGACACCAAATACGAAATACAGGATGTGAAACGCCCAGACGAAACCAAGGATGAGGCAGGGAACATAGAGCGATTTGAGCAGCATCAGGATGAAGCCAAAGGCCATGAGCAGCGTGACTGTGAGCATCACGCGTTTTTTGGCCGGCCAGGTCATCCCCTGCCCGGATACATAGTCGGCCAAGTTTTCCCGGTAAAGCTTCGTATGAGTGAACCAGGTATGCAGTCGCCGGGAGCTTTTTGCAAAGCAGAAAGCCGCCAGCATCAGAAACGGAAACGCCGGCAGCATGGGGACTACCGCACCGACGGCGCCCAGGCCAACGCCCAGGCAGCCCACAACCACATAGATCGCTTTTTTCAACTTCATTTGATCCTCCCCAAACGCCTTTGCTCTTTCTTGGTTTCTACGACATGCCGGATGGCTGCAACGGGATGATGCAGGATCATCCTTGGGCCGGCAAAGCGCATCACCTCGCGGATTTTTGCGCGCATATCCGGTTTGTAGCAATGTATCCGGCAGTTGGAACAGAACGTCTTGGTTTCCATGAACGGGCACTTGTCCGCGCGCATTTTTGCATAGGCGTCAAGCGCCGCGCATTGCGGGCACAGGCCGCCGCGGGTATGGTGCTTTTTGCGGCAATACAGCGCAATCATCTGGGAGACCATCCGTTTTTCCCGTTCGCGCTTGGTCTGCGTATCCATCAGCTCATCCTCCCGTGCTCCACGCAATAGACCGTATCGGCCATGCGCATGGTGGACTGCCGGTGAGAGACCAGCACGACGGTCTTGTCCATGCGCTCCTTTTGCAGCGCCCTGAGAATGACGGCTTCGTTGAGGCTGTCCAGATTGCTGGTGGGTTCGTCCAGCAGCATGAAGGGCGCATCGTGCAGGAACGCGCGGGCCAGGCCCAGGCGCTGGCGCTCGCCGCCGGAAAGGGTATCGCCCAGTTCACCGACGGACGTATCGTAGCCGCGGGGAAGCGTCATGATGAAGTCGTGTACGGACGCCTTCCTGCACGCCGCTTCGATCTGCGCGTCCGTAGCATCCAGCTTCGCAATGCGCAGATTGTTGCGGATGCTGTCGTGAAACAGCTGCGTTTCCTGCGTCACAAAGCTCTCCATGCTGCGCAGGTCGCGGGTATTGACCCGTTCGATGTTCCGGCCCGAAAGGGTTACTTCGCCGCTCTGCACGCGCCAAAAGCGCATCAGCAACTTGAGCAATGTGGATTTGCCGCTGCCGCTCCTGCCGGTAATGCCCACCACCGCGTTCTTCGGTATGTCAACAGACACGTCATCGAGGATCGTCTCCTCTCCATAGGCGAAGCGCACATGCCTGGCCGCCGCCCCGTCAAAGCCGATGGACTCCTGCCGTTCGATGTCCCGGGTCACGGGCTGCTCATCCAGAATATCCAGCACGCGGTTTCCGGCCGCAAATGTGTTTTGCAGGGTGCTGCCCAGCGCGGCCAGAGCGACCACCGGGCCAAAGGAGGAAAACAGCGCGATGGTGGGAATCAACACACCCGCATAGCCAACCTGCCCGGCCCGGTACAGGGCTGTGCCGGCCAGGAGCATGGCCAGATCAAAAGCCAGAATCGCCGCGCCCGTAACGGCGTTGTTCCGCCCGGCGATGCGCTTCATCCGCGCTTCCGTCTGCGCGAGTGCATCCGTGCGCGCGTTCATCTGCGCAAGGCGTTTGGCGCCCTGGCCGTACTGCTGCGTTTCGCTCAGGCCGCGCAGGCTGTCCAGCACAAACGCGCTCAGCTCGCCCGACTGGGTGCGGAAAACCAGCCCGCTGTCACCGCTGCTGCGGGATATCGCCAGCGGAATCACAACGCCCACCACGGCGTAAGCGGCCAGGGCAAGCAGCCCCAGCACCCCGTGAAAGGAGCCGATGAACAGGCACATGACCACGGTAAACAGCGCCGCGATGGCCAGGGGGGAAAGGGTATGCGCGTAAAAGACCTCCAGCAGCTCGATGTCCGAGGTGATCACGGCGATCAGGTTTCCCTTGTCCCGTCCCTCCAGCTTGGCGGGTGCGAGCCTGCGCAGCGCGCGGAACACCCTGTCGCGCAAAATCGCCAACAGCTTAAAGGCGATGAAGTGGTTGCAGGCCTGCTCCCCATAGCGCAGCAGGGCCCGCATCAGCGCGAACACCACCACACAGGCAAACAGCATATTCAGCGAAATCGACGCGCCTTGCCCCAGAACGTCCAGCACCGCATAGCCGCCCAGAATGGTGATGAACGACGCGCACAGGTGACCGGCCAGCCCCATGGCAATGGCCAGCAGCATATAGCCCACCATCGGCCGGACCAAAACCACCAGCCGCGCCATCACGGCCCATCCACTGCGTCTTTTCATTGGGCATCGCCCTCCTTCCCGTAGTTTTCAAGGCTTTGTTGCGTGTTCCAAAGCCTTGCATAAACGCCTCCCTGCTTGAGCAGCGCGCTGTGGTTGCCGTGTTCGGACAGACGGCCGTTGCAAAGCACATAGATGGAATCTGCCGCCTCCACGTTGGCCAGCCTGTGGGAGATCAGGATGACCGTCTTGCGCTGTGCCAGGCGGTGGATTTCGCGCATGATGTCGTTCTCGCTCTCCACATCGATGTTGGAGGTCGCCTCGTCGAAGATGTACACAGGGCTGTCATGCAGCAGCGCGCGGGCCAGCGCCAACCGCTGGCACTGGCCGCCGGAGAGGTTGGCGCCCTTCTCCGCAATCCGGGTATTAAGCCCGTTTTCACTTTGAAGGAACGGCGTCAGCCTGACCTCATCGAGCACCGCCCAGAGCCTGTCGTCCGACGCAGCGGGATCGCCCATCAGCAGATTGTCGCGGACGGTCCCCTTGAACAGATAGCTCTGGTGGCCGATATAGGTGATGTGCTCCATGAGACTGTCCTCGCGGATGTCGCTCAGCTCCACGCCGCCCACGGTCACGCTGCCGCGGTAGTGCTTGTTGCGCCCCATGAGGATCGCAGCCAAGGTGGACTTTCCGCTGCCGCTTTCGCCCACGATGGCGGTCATCCCGCGGCAGGGGATACTCAGATTGACGTCCGCCAGGATCGGCCGGTCCGCCTCGTAGGCGAAGGACAGCGCCCGGCAGCGGATGTCACCGGTTGGCGGGCAGGACGCGGTCCTTTCCTCCGGTTCCGGCAGGTCCAGCAGGCGGAAGATTTTCTCCGAAGCCGCCATGCCATTCATGGCCACATGGAAGAAGGAGCCAAGCTGGCGCATGGGAATGAAGAAATCCGCCGAAAGCAGGATGATCAGCAGGCAGCCCGCCGGGGAAACATGGCCCGCCCGCAGTTGCGTGGTCGCCAGAATGACGCCCAGCGCCGCGCCGCCATAGGCGATGACGTCCATGATGCTGATGGAGTTGAGCTGCATGGTCAGTACCTTCATGGTGATTTTGCGGAACTTTTCGGCCTGCTCGTTCATCTCCCGTTGCTTGAAGCCGTCGGCCTGATAGATTTTGAGCGTCGTCAGGCCTTGCAGGTTCTCAAGAAACGTATCGCCCAGCGCGGTATATTGCCCCCAGTACTTGGAGAGCAGCTTCTTTGCCCACGTCTGCACAGCCGCAATCGCCACGGGAATCAGCGGCACGCAGACCAGCAGCGCCACGGCGCAGGGCACATTGACGAAGCACAGGCACGCAAACAGCGTCAGCGGCGCCAGCATGGCGTAAAAGAACTGCGGCAGATAGGCGCCGAAATAGGTCTCCAGCTGATCCGCGCCCTCCACGGCCACCTGCACGACCTCGGAAGTCGCCGCCTGCTCCCGGTAGGAGACGCCCAGGCGCAACAGCTTCCCATAGATGCGCTCGCGCAACGTGCGCTTGACCGCGCGGCTGGAGAGATAGCTCATCCTCGCAGAGCCTATGGCGCACAGAAAGCGAACGGCCAGCGCCAGGCAGGCGGTCATCACCGCCGGCATCACATGGGCAGATGCGTCCGTGAGCAATGCCGCCAGCAGTGAAGTGAGCGCAGTCATCATCACGATGTTGGCCACCAGCGAGCACCATTGGCAGACTACGTTGCCCGCAATATACTTCCTGCTTTCGCTGACCGTGCCGATCAGCCGTTTGTCGATCATCATGAATGGGTTGCTCCTTTTTGTCTTTTTATTAGGTAGAGAAGACTAACTCATGGGGAAAAGTTTTGCGGAGCGCATATGCCCCGCTTGTGGAAGGCTTTCCCAATAGTTAGTTTCGCCTAATTCTTAGAACAAAGATCAGCCGCCCTTGCTAGGCGGCTTGATCCACAACCGCTACCATCATATCGTCGAAACCGAAATTTGTCAATCATCTTCATGCGTTGACTTTTTGTTTTTTTTCAGAAATACATTTTATTGACATCCTTAGCACGGATAAAACAAAACGATGGGCACTTTATCTCCATTTACAACAGGTTATATTGCAGTATTATTCATGAAGTCTGGTAACATAAGGCTGCTATTTAAATCTGCTTGGAATGACGCATTTCTCAGGCTTCTTTTACGTACTTTAATTCGGACAAAAATGTCATAAGAAGGTTGACAAAAACAGAAGAAGCTAACATACTAATATAAGGTTAGAGTGAGCTAACTTGTATTTGAACACAAATACGAAGGGAGTGATTGGAATGCAGCGTGTTCAAGAGAAACCCGATTACACCGCATGGGCACAACCGGTGTTTCCAGGGATTGCACTGATTCATCTGAGCGCGCATGGCAAAGCGGCTTGCCTTGAAGAAGCCGCGCCCGTGTCAGCGGATGTGTTGGAGATTTTTCATTGCAGAGAGGGCCGGATGGAATTGAATATAGGCGGTGAGTATTGCTATGTTTCTCCCGGAGATCTGTTGATTGCTCGGGCAAGAAAGATTGCTTCGGAGGTCTGCTTTCCCTTGCGGCATTATCATGGTTTGATTGTGCGCGTTGACGTCCAGCAAACGCCTCATTGTCTTTCTTGCATTTTACAGGATGTCAATGTACAGCCCCAGCTCATCGCCAAGCGTTTCTGCAGCAGAAGGGAGCACTTTATTGTCCGTTCAAATCCCTCCTTTGAGCATATCTTTTCGGAAATGTACGCCATTCCGGATGCAATAAAAGAAGGCTTTGCAAAAATCAAAGTCCTGGAACTGATGCTGTTTCTCAGCGTATTTGACACGCAGGAAGCGGAGTGGAGCCGTCTAAGCTTACCTCCGTCGCAGGTGCATCTGGCCAAATCCGTCGCCGCATATCAGCTGGATCATATGGGGGAAAGGTATACATTGAATCAGGTGGCCAAAGAGTTTGGTGTTTCCTGTACATGCATTAAAAATTCCTTCAAAGCGGTTTATGGCGTTTCCTTCTATGCCTTCATCAAAGCCAGAAAAATGGAATCCGCCGCATACATGCTGGAGCATACGGACAAGCCTGTTGCTGAGATCGCCGGCGAACACGGTTACGATAACAGCAGTAAATTTGCCAGCGCGTTTCGCTCCGTGAAAGGCGTATCCCCCGGAACATACCGTCAGCAGAATCAAAAAAACTATCCAGCGTGAAAAACGCGAGATTGTGTTTGGGCAGTTTCCGGATTCAATCAGGCGATAGGCGTGATATGAAGAAATATGGGCTTACGTTTTGAGACAATCCTCCACGCCCCATCATGAGATCGTACAGATGCCGGGAAGGGCAATAGCGATTATATTAGCGTGGCACGATGGCGATCCAACGGAATGGAACAGGGCATGCGCTTCATCTATCAATTCGCATAGGGAGACATATCCCTTCTCTCATTATGCCGACAAAAATCTTGTCTGTTTGGAACGGGAATATGCCTTTTGGAGCGGCCTGGAGACCATCTTTCTGCTATACTCCATCTTGCGTTCAAGGGATATCTCATTTTGCCCAAGAGTTGGCTATTTCTAACTGTTAAACTAGGAGGTTTAGCGTGTCAGGGGAAGTGATGGTTAGGCATTGTTCGCCAACGTTGGCCGGGCTAAAAACTGGGAGCATGTTCTCCTACCCTTTTGCCAACAACAGTGACCTGTATGATTCGGTCAGATACTGGAATCGCCTGTTTACCGGAAAAGGATTACGGGTCTTGCCTCTTTGTCATCGCGACGGCCGGGCCTTGATTTATGTATTCAGGCCCCAGAAACTATGTCAGGATCTGCGGGACAGCACTGCCTGTGAACTGTTACGCCGTTGCGGTTACTGCGACAAGGAGCCTCAAAAATGTATTCTTCACCTCATGAAGCGTTTGAATGAAGACGGCGCTTTTCCGCACGAAGTAGGCCTGTTTCTCGGTTATCCTCCGGTTGACGTGCAGGGCTTTATCGAAAACAACGCAAAAAACTCAAAATATGTGGGATATTGGAAGGTTTACGGAGATGAGCAAGCCGCGCGCAAGAAATTTGATCTTTATGATAAGTGTACGCGAATCTACTGCCAACAATGGGAAAAGGGAAGGAATATTGAGCGGCTCACAGTAGCCGGTTGATAGAAAGAAAACAAGAAAGGTTGGTTGGAATATGAGTAAAATTGCGGTTGTATACTGGAGCGGAACAGGCAATACGGAAGCTATGGCAAGCGCTGTGGTTGAAGGCGCAAAGAAATCCGGCGCAGAAGTTATTCTGTCCACTGCTTCTGAATTCGGCGCTTCCATGATGGATGAATACGATGCGATTGCCTTTGGTTGCCCTTCCATGGGTACGGAACAGTTGGAGGAAAGCGAGTTTGAACCAATGTTCGCAGATTGTGAAACCAAACTGCACGGGAAGCGCATCGCCTTGTTTGGTTCCTATGGTTGGGGGGACGGGGAATGGATGCGCAATTGGGAAAACACTTGCCGCGAGGATGGAGCCATTCTCGCTTGCGATAGTGTCATTTGCCAGGAGGCACCAGATGATGATGCGGTCAATGCTTGTCAGGAGCTTGGCGCCGCATTGGTTTGATCGCGGCTTTTTCTTCATCAGACTTTCGATGGCTTTGACCTCCCTAGGCATGAAAGCTTTGCGTTGAAGAAAAGGATTCTTACATGGCGGATGCAGTCGGTCGTATGGCTGGCTGCATTTGTATTTAGAATCTCCAGGATGTAAGTAACATCAAAAACGGGGGTATTCGCGCTGAATACCTTTTGAATACCCCCATCCTTAAATCGTTACTTGTATCATTTTATAGGTGAAGACACATAGAGCTCGATATTCTAGTAATATCGAGCACAGGGCGTGTTGCAAAACACCCCAACAAAAAAAGACGAGGTAAGGAACCGCAAAAG
>UQEF01000073.1 GCA_900540045.1 uncultured Eubacteriales bacterium
GGCAACAAATGGAACTTCTGAAAAACATCCGCGCGTACGAGGACGTGTTCTTCGATCCGGCACGCCGCGCAGCATCAGCGGAAAGGCCACGTTATCCGCCGCTGTCAGCTTGCTCAGCAGCTGATAGCCCTGAAACACAAAGCCGATTTTTTCGCGGCGCACGCGGCACAGCGCCTTGGCGTCGAGGCGGCTTACGTCCTCGCCGTCGAGCAGATAGCGGCCGCCGGTGGGGGTGTCGAGGCATCCCAGAATATGCATCAGCGTGCTCTTGCCAGAGCCGCTGGCCCCCACAAAGGCCACGTATTCACCCGGCCGCACGCGCAGGTCCACCCCCTTAAGCACGCGCTGCGGCGCCTGCCCGCCGCGGCCCGGATAGGTTTTGACAACGCCCTGCATGCGAATCACGCGGCGTCCCTCCCTCCGCGCTCTAGCATGCCCGGAGGCGTTTTTCCTATGCTGTGCCGAGGGGAGAAATCATTTGCAAATGGCTGGAAAATCCATTATAATGAATGGTGCGAGAATTCACCGGCCAAAAAGAACATAAGGAGAGGTGCTTTTCCATGGGCTATCGTGACAATTACGAAGCGTGGCTCCGCGACTTTGCCGGGGACGAGGCCACCATCGCCGACCTTCAGGCCATCGCGGGGGATGAAAAGGAAATTGAAGACCGCTTCTACAAAAACCTCAGCTTCGGCACCGCGGGCATGCGCGGCGTGCTGGGCGCGGGGATGAACCGCATGAACGTATATACCGTGCGCCGCGCCACCCAGGGACTGGCCGACTATTTGAGCGACGGGGAGAAGAAGCGCGGCGTGGTGATCGCCTACGACAGCCGCCGCATGAGCGCCGAATTTGCCAAGGAAACGGCGCTGGTGCTGTGCGCAAACGGAGTGAAAACCTATCTGTTTGACGCGCTGCGGCCCGTGGCGCTGCTGTCCTTTGGCGTCAGGCACCTGGGCGCCGCGGCCGGCGTGGTGATTACCGCCAGCCACAACCCGCCCCAATATAACGGCTACAAGGTCTATGGCGAGGATGGCGCGCAGCTGGGCCCGGAGGCCGCAGCCGCCGTGACCGAAAGGATCAACGCGCTGAGCTTCACCGCAGCCAAGCGCATGGACGAGGAAGCCGCCAGGGCTGCGGGGCTTTTGAACATTATCGGCAATAAAGAGGTGGACGACGAGTATATCGCACGGGTCAAGACCCTTTCCATCAACCCCGAAATCGTGGCTGAGGCGGGCAAGAACCTCAAGATCGTCTACACCCCCATCCATGGCAGCGGCAACGTGCCCGTGCGCCGCATCCTGCGCGAAATCGGCATCACCAACGTGAGCGTGGTCAAGGAGCAGGAGGCGCCCGACCCCAATTTCTCCACCGTCAAAGTGCCCAATCCGGAGGACCCCGCCGCCTTCACGCTGGCCATCAAGCTGGCCAACGAGGTGGGCGCGGACGCCATCTTCGGCACCGACCCGGACTGCGACCGTCTGGGCGTAGCGGTGCGCGAGAAGGACGGCAGCTTCCGCCTGCTGACCGGCAATCAGATCGGCTGCCTGATGCTCTACTACATCCTCAGCTGCAAAAAGGCGCAGGGCAAGCTGCCGGCCAACGGCGCCGTGGTCAAGAGCATCGTGTCCACCGAGCTGGCGCGCGCCATCTGCAAGGACTTCGGCGTGGCGCTGTTCGACACGCTGACGGGCTTCAAGTTTATCGGCGAAAAGATTCAGCAGTTCCAGGATACCGGCAGCCATACCTTCCTCTTCGGCTTTGAGGAAAGCTATGGCTATCTCTCCAGCACCTTTGTGCGCGACAAGGACGGCGTCAACGCCTCTTTGCTCATCGCCGAGGCTGCGTGCTATTACAGCACCCAGGGCAGGACGCTGTGCGACGTGATGGCCGAGATCTTCCAGCGCTACGGCTACTACCTGGAGCACGTGGAATCCACCACCCTGCCGGGCATCGACGGCCTGAAGGTGATGGCGGAGATCATGGCCCGCATCCGCAAGAACCCGCCGGTCGAGATCGGCGGCGTGAAGGTGGCACGCGTGCTGGACATCATGGCCGGCACGGAAACCGACGTGGCCACCGGCAAGGTGACAAAGCTGGATTACCCCGAAAGCGACGTGCTCTACTTCGCCATGGAGGGCGGGCACTTCGTGTGCGTGCGCCCCAGCGGCACCGAGCCGAAGATCAAGCTTTATGTCAATGTCAACGATCCCGACCAGGCCAAGGCGCAGGAGCTGCTGGAGCACCTGACCGCCGAGGCGCAAAAGCTGCTGAAATAGGCGGCGTACAGACACAGAAAGCAGGGGCCCCGGAGCGCGTCGCGCTTCGGGGCCTCAGACTGTCCAAAAACCATTTGGGAGGTTCGGAGGGCCCGCCTGCCGGTCGCCCTCTCCGCCCGTTTCGCTCCCTTGTAAATACCGGCGTTCTGCGCGCTGACCGCGCGCAGCCCTTCGCCTCCAGTCGCTTTGGGCCTTTAGCCCGAGTGCCCCCCGGGGCACCCGCGTCCTTTCGGCGCCGGGCGGTTTTTATTCCTTCCCCTGCACCTTGCCCAGCGCCCAGGCCAGCACCGCGCCTGCCGCGAAGCAGCCCGCGTAGATCAGCCAGTCGCCCAGGCCCATGGCAAAGGTGTAGCCGGGCGAAATCATCAGCTTGACCGGCGGCAGAATCACCACCGTGGAGGCCAGCACCACGCCCACCACCGCGTGCATGAACAGCGAATACCAGCGCTTGAGGCAGTAGCCCACACCACGGGAGAGCAGCACCACCGTCAGCAGCAGGCACACGCCCATGGGCAGGATCACGCCCAGGTCCAGCGCGCCGATGGAGGCGTACATGGGTGTGGCCAGTCCCAGGAAAAAGAAGATGTTGGAGGGACTCATGCCCGGTACGATGATGCCCAGCCCCCACAGTACGCCGCACAGGCACCACCAGCCGAAGTTCGGGATCACGTTGGCCTGTCCCCCCAGGGACATGGGAATCATCCAGGCGAGCATCACCACCAGCGCAATCGCCAGCGCGGCCATCGAACCGCGGGCCACGCCCTGCTGCCGCGCCTCGCGAAGCAGGCTGGGCAGCGTGCCCACGATCAGGCCGATAAACAGGAAGATGGCCGCCGTTTCGGACCGCTCCAGAAAATCGCCCAGAAGCTTGGAGATGCCAAGCGTTCCCACCAGCATGCCCACGGCGATGGGCCAGAAGAAACCGATCTGCTTTTTGAACTGGTGGATGGGGTTGGCCAGAAGGGCCATCATCGGCTTGTAGATGCCCATGATAACGCACAGCGCGCCGCCGCTGATGCCCGGCAGCAACGCGCCAATGGCGATGACCGCACCCTTGAGAATCCCCAGCAGGGGGCTTTGGCGGGGAGTATCCTGCAATGCAAGCACATCCTTTCGTATGCATAGACAAAATCAGTATACCATAACCCGGCCGGAAAGCCCACCGGAAGGATAAAAAACGGAAAATCTTAACAGAACGTTAGCATACGCAAAGGTCCGGCCAATCAATGGCCGGGCCTTTGCATGCCGGATGGACACCGAAGATCAGCTCTTATGGAACAGCAGGCGCTCGTAACGCTCCTGATCGGCGTCGCGGACCATGACTTCGAGCTCCTCGTCACCCATCACGGTGTTGCGGCCCTCGGCGTAGAGGGCGTCCACCTGCTCCTTGACCGCTGCCACCAGCGGGTCCTGCTTGCCCACGGCATTTTCGCCCTTGAGACGGAAATAGCTGTTGAGCCAGTGAGCGATACCGGCCAGTCCGCTGTGGCTGTCCACGGCCACGGAGGCGGGACGGTTGAGAATGGTGGCGGTATCGAAGATGTTGTAGATTTCCTCATCCTTGAGCATGCCGTCGGCGTGGATGCCGGCGCGCGTCACGTTGAAGTGACGGCCCACGAAGGGCTGGCGCGGGCTGATCTCCAGCCCGATCTCGCGCTCCATGTACTCGGCGATCTCGCTCACGGCGGTCAGGTCCATGCCGTCGGTGGTGCCGCGCAGGGCCTGATACTCGATGGCCATGGCCTCCAACGGGCAGTTGCCCGTGCGCTCGCCGATGCCCAGCAGCGAGCAGTTGACGCTGGAGCAGCCGTAGAGCCATGCCGTGCCCGCATTGGAGACGACCTTGTAAAAGTCGTTATGGCCATGCCATTCCAGCTGTTCGGAGGGAATGCGGGCATAGTGGTTGAGGCCGTAGATGATGCCGGGCACGCTGCGGGGCAGGGCCGCGCCGGGATAGGTGACGCCGTAGCCCATGGTGTCGCAGGCGCGCACCTTGATGGGCAGTCCGCTTTCCTCGGACAGGAGCATCAGCTGCTCGGCAAAGGGCAGCACGAAGCCGTAGAAGTCCGCGCGGGTGATGTCCTCAAAGTGACAGCGGGGCACGATGCCCTGCGCCAGCGCCGCCTTGACGATGCCCAGGTATTTGTCCATGGCCTGCGCGCGGGTCAGGTGCATCTTTTTGAAAATGTGGTAATCGCTGCACGAAACCAGGATGCCCGTCTCCCGCACGCCCGCGGCCTTGACGAGCTTAAAGTCGTTTTCGTTGGCGCGAATCCAGGTGGTGATCTCCGGGTACTTCAGCCCCAGCGCCTGGCAGCGCTCCAGCGCCTCGCGGTCGCGGTCGGTGTAGAGAAAGAACTCGCTCTGACGAATCAGGCCCTTGGGGCCGCCCAGGCGGCTTTCCAGCTTGAAAAGGTGCTCGATCTGCTCGGGCTTGAAGGGGCTGACGCTCTGCTGGCCGTCGCGGAAGGTGGTGTCGGTCATCCAGATGTCGGCAGGCATGTTGATGGGCACCAGACGGTTGTTGAAGGCGATCTTCGGAATGGACTCGTAGTCGAAGATCTCGCGGTAGAGGTTGGGCTCCGCGACGTCCTGAAGCTCATACTGGTATTTGGCCTGCATGAGCTGATGGGTTCTCTCGCTGTATTCCAGCATTTACTCCAGCTCCTTTACAAAGGCGGCAATGCGCCGAAGTCCCTCCTCGATGTTTTCCATGGAAGTGGCATAGCTGATGCGGCAGAAGCCCTCGTCCAGGAAGGCCGCTCCCGGCACCAGCGCAACGTGTGCATGTTCCAGAAGCGCTTCCGCTATGGCGGTGCTTCCGCTCAGCACCTTGCCGTGGCAGCGCTTGCCGGTGATGCCGCGAATGTTCATCATCACGTAGAACGCGCCGTGGGGCTTGCGGCAGCTCAGGCCGGGAATGGCGTTGATCAGCTCCACCAGCCGGTCGCGCCGCTGCTCAAAAGCCCTGCGCATTTCCTCCACGCAGTCCTGCGGCATGGTGAGGGCCACGGCGGCGGCATGCTGCGCGGCGGTGTTGGGGGCGGAAGTGGCCTGGCTCTGGTAGTTGACCATGCCCTTGATGACGTCGCGGGGTCCGCAGGCGTAGCCGATGCGGAAACCGGTCATGGCATAGGACTTGCTCACGCCGTTGATCAAAATGGTGCGGGCCTTGATCTCCGGGCCGAAGGTGGCGATGGAATAGTGCTTCTCGCCGCTGTAGACCAGCTTTTCATAGATTTCGTCGGCCACGATGTAGAAATCGTGCTTCACGGCCAGATCCGCCAGCTGCTGAAGCTGCTCGCGCGACCACATGCAGCCGTTGGGGTTGGAGGGCGTGTTGAGGATGAAAGCCTTGGTGCGCGGGGTGATGAGCTTTTCAAGATCCGCCATCAAGGGCAAAAATCCCTGACTTTCCGGACAGTCCAGAAATACGGGGACGCCCCCGGCCATGCGCACCATCTCCGGGTAGCTGACCCAGCAGGGCTTATCGACGATCACTTCGTCGCCGGGGTCCAGGATGGCCTGAAAGGTGTTATAAAGCGAGTGCTTGGCGCCGTTGGAGACGATGATCTCATCCATGCCGTAGACCAGGCCGTGGTCCTCAAGCAGGCGCGCGGCAATGGCGCGGCGCAGTTCCAGCGTGCCCGCCGCAGGTGTGTAGCGGGTCATCCCCAGGTCCATGGCTTCCTTCATGGCTTCGCGGATGGGGGCGGGGGTTTCAAAATCCGGCTCTCCTGCGGCAAAGCCGATCACGTTGACACCCTGGCTGCGCAGCTCCTTGGCCCTGGCATCCATGGCCAGGGTGGCGGAGGGGGCGATGGCGCTGCATTTTTTGGACAGTCCAAGCGGCATGGCGGTTTCCTCCCTGTTGCGGCATTCATGCATCGATAAAGATGAAGGATAAAAGGGCGATCCCTGCAAAACGCGGAGAACGGGCGCCAGAGGGCCCGGCGGCGCGAAAGGCACGGTTGACATTATATCATATTTCATTTTGCACGTAAAGTGCGAGCGGCACGCTTTTTTGGGCTTTCTCTCGAAAATGAATTTTTCATTCAAAAAATTGCATTTCGGACATATGCAGTCGGATGCTGAAAATTGTAACATGCAAAAGATTGTTTCACTCAGATACAAAATGGTATAATTCATACGTAAACCAATCTGAAGGAGGTACCGAAGGATGAACAAATCGTCGATCCGGAAACTTGCGGGACTGCTTGTGCTGGCGGTGCTGCTGGCTGCCGCGCCCCTTGCGCCGGCCGAGGAAGCGCCCAATGTGACCGAGCTGATGAACAGCTATACCGAACTGGACCTGTCGCCCTATCTGGGTAAGACGGTTTTTATAAACTTCTTCACCGAATGGTGCTACTACTGCATGCAGGAGATGCCCGATATCAAGGCGCTCTACGATACCTACAGCGAGGATGAGCTGGCCATCGTGCTGGTGCATGTATGGGACGGCGAAAACGCCGACAACACCGCCTCCGTCAAGGGAAAATACGGCATGGAGGACATGACTTTCTTCGAGGACGAGGATATGATGGTGGCCAGAATGGTAGGCCTGCAGGGCTATCCGGCGAGCCTCTTCCTCAACCCTGACGGCACGCTGGAGGCCGCGGCCAACTATATGCTGACGCTGGAGCAGATGACGGGCCAGCTGGACGCCATGGGCGTGGCCAGAAAGGCGGCGGAGGAATGACCGGTCTGTTTGGCGCCGCGCCTGAACCCATGTCCCTGTGGGCCATGCTGGGCGGCGGGCTGCTGGCGTTCGTCTCTCCCTGCGTGCTGCCGATGCTGCCGGTGTACGCCATGTACCTGCTGGGCGGCACGGACGCAGCTCCCGGCCGCCTGCGGGTGCTCCGGCGCTGCCTGGGGCTGCTGTGCGGATTTGTGCTGCTGTTCACCCTGATGGGCGCAGGCGCGGGCGCGCTGGGGTCGCTGCTGAAGAACACCGACCGCGGCACGCTGGATATCGTCACCGGTGTGCTGATGCTGCTCTTTGGCGTGTGGATGTTGGATGTGATCCACATCCACCTGCCCGCGGTGCCGGGCCTGGGCGGCAGGCAGCCGTCCATGAACGGCTTTGTGGGGTCGTTTCTGTTTGGACTGCTTATCGCCATTTCCTGGACCCCCTGCCTGACCCCGGTGCTGGCCAACGCGCTGGTGCTGGCAGCCAGCGCGGACAATGCCACCATGTGGACGGGCATTGTGTCGCTGGCTGTGTTCGCGTTGGGGTTGAGCCTGCCCATGCTGGCCGTGATGCTGATGTACCAGTGGCTCAAAGGCGCGCTGGGATGGCTGCGCAATCATCAGCAGATCATCCGCCGTATCGGCGGCGGGCTGATGATCGCCTATGGCGCGTATCTGGTGATCCGCACACTTGTGTGATCCGCACGCTCATGTAAAGACAAAAGCGCCTCCGGCGGACGGGCGGCGCGATAGCGAAACGGGAGTGCCCGGCCTGACTTCAAGGCCGGGCGCTCTTTCCTTTCTTTTTGCCTTCCGGCCCCGGCCGGAGGAAAACGGCCGGCCTAGGCATGCAGGGCCGTGAGCAGGCAGACGCGCGTGGCCCCGGCGTCGAGCAGCGCCTGGGCACAGGCGGCAGCGGTGGCTCCGGTGGTGAGCACGTCATCAATCAGCAAAATGCGCTTTCCGGCCACCTGTGCGCCGTCCGCCACAAATGCGCCGGCCAGGGCGGTGAGGCGCTCTTCCCGGCTCCGGGTGATCTGCGACGCGCCGTGACGCGTGCGCACCAGCGCTTCCTCCCACAGGACCAGCCCCGTATGGCCGCAGACCGCGCGGGCCAGCAACGCGGCCTGGTTGTATCCGCGCTCGCGCAGGCGTGACGGATGCACCGGCGCCGGAGCCGCGCCATCCACTGTGCCCATGAGCCCCGACAGGGCCAGGGCCTCCGCCATGCCCTCGGCCAGCGGACGCGCGGCCGCCGCATCCCAGCGAAACTTGAGCAGATGGCACAGGCGGCGGGCCTCGCCGTCATGAAAATAGGCCGAGATGCATGCGTCGAGCGGCTCGTGCAGGCTCAATGCGTCCTGTGCCGGAATGCGCAGGGCTCTGAGCGCGGCCTCGCACGCGGGGCACAGAACGCGGCCTTCGCCCTCCGTCGCCCGCTCGCACAGATGACAGGCCGCCTCCTGCGGAAACAGAAGGGGCAGAAGCAGGCGGCGCGTATCGTCCCAGAGCCGGCTCACAGCAGAACCGCCGCCTTCAGGCGGTCGCACAGGGTGGTGTAGCGCCGGGCGACATGATCGTTGCGCACCATCTGGGCGATGACCTCCTCGCGGCCCACCAGCACCACCAGCCGCCGCGCGCGCGTGAGCGCGGTGTAGAGCAGGTTGCGCGCCATCAGCATGGGCGGACCGCCCACCACGGGCATCACCACCACGGGGAACTCGCTGCCCTGGCTTTTGTGCACGGTGAGGCAGTAGGCCAGCTCCAGCGCGTCGAGCTGCTGCTTCTGATAGGTGACCAGCCGCTCGTCGTCAAAGCACACGGTCAGAAGGTGCTCCGCCGGGTCGATGCGCAGGACATAACCCACGTCGCCGTTGAATACGCCCGCGCCCGTTTCCGTGCCGAAGGGCGTCTGCCGGGTATATTCCAGCTGGTAGTCGTTCTTGGTCTGAATCACCTTGTCGCCCACGCGGAACTCCGTTTCGCCGTGCAAAAGGGCGTCCAGCCCCTCGCGCTCCGGGTTGAGCGCGTCCTGAAGCAGATGGTTGAGCGCGATGGCCCCGCAATCGCCCTTCTTGGCGGGGGCGAGCACCTGGATGGAGCGGACGGATTCGTCCCGCCAACGCTCCCGCGGAAAGCCCAGGTATTTGGGCAGGCGCGTGGTGAGCAGCTCGGCGATGGTGCGCGCCGCCTCGGATTGCAGGGCCTTGCGCTCAAAGAAAAAGTCCGTGTCCCGCGTGCGCAGGATGGGCATCTTACCGCCGTTGATCAGGTGGGCGTTCCATACGATCATGCTGCTCTCGTCCTGCCGGAAGATCTCCGTCAGGCGCACGCTGGGCACCGCGTCGCTTTGCAGGATGTCGCTGAGCACGTTGCCCGCGCCCACGCTGGGCAGCTGGTCCGCGTCGCCCACCAGAATCAGGCGCGTGCCCGGCACCACCGCGCGCAAAAGGCCGCGCATGAGGGTCACATCCACCATGCTCATCTCGTCCACGATCAGGCAGTCCGCCTCCAGCGGATAGTCCTCGCCCCTTGCGAAGGTGTCGGCGTCGCCGCCATATTCCAGCAGGCGGTGGATGGTTTTAGCCTCCTCGCCCGTGGCCTCGCTCATGCGCTTGGCGGCGCGGCCTGTGGGCGCGCAGAGCAGAATCTCGTTTTCGGCCTTCAAAAGGCTGATGATGCACCGGATGATGGTCGTTTTGCCCGTGCCGGGCCCGCCGGTCACCACCAACACGCCTTCCTCCACGGCGCTGGTGATGGCGCGCTTTTGCAGCGCGTCAAAGCGCACGCCCAGTTCGCGTTCGTACTGCGCGATGCGCTTGTCCAGCCCCGCCACGCGCTTGTAGGGCCGCGCGCGCATCAGCTGCGCAAGGCGCAGGGCGATCTCCTGCTCGGCGTGAAAGTACAGCGGCAGGCACAGCGCCTGCTCGCAGTCCGGCAGGGAAAAGCCCATCAGCATCTTTTGCAAAAGCCCCTGGGCGATCTGCCGGTCCACCAGCTCGGCTTCGGCGCGCAGCATTTTGCAGGCGCGCTCCAAAAGCATCTCGCGCGGCAGGTAGGTGTGCCCGCCGTTCACGGCCGCCTCGCCCATCAGGTAAAACAGCGCCGCCCGGATGCGAAATTCGCTCTTGGGGTCGATGCCCATGCTCAGCGCCATGCGGTCCGCCGTGAGAAAGCCCACGCCCTCTACATCCATCACCATGCGGTAGGGATTTTCGCGCACGAGCTCCACCGTGTCCTCGCCGTAGTACTTGGCGATGCGCATGGCCAGCGTGGGACTGATGCCGTAATTCTGCAAAAACACCAGCGCCCGGCGCATGCCCATCTGCTGCAGATAGCTTTCGGCGATCATGGCGGCCTTTTTGGGGCCGATGCCGGGCAGCTCGGTCAGGCGCTGGGGCTGTTCGTCCAGGATATCCAGGGCTTTTTCACCAAAACGGCTGACGATCAGCTTCGCCGTGGCCGGGCCGATGCCGCGGATGAGGCCGGACCCCAGATATTTTTCAATGGCGCTTTTGCCCGTGGGCGGGGTGATGGCGCAGGCCCTGGCGTTGAACTGACGGCCATAGACCGGGTGTTCGGTCCAGTAGCCCTCAAAGGTGACGTTTTCGCCGGGGCTGAGCTCGGGCATGACGCCCACCACGGTCTGCTGTGACCGCCCCGAGCCCACGCGCAGCACGGTATAGCCGTTGTCCTCGTTGCGGAAGGTGGTTTCCTGCACTACGGCGGTGAGCTGCTCGGCCTCATGCATGCATTGTATCCCCCTTCGCGCAGTGATGAAGCTATTATAGCATATTTCGCCTGGAAGGGAAACGGCCGGGCGGGCAGGGAGACAGGCATGCGGGGCGGGGACGGGGCATATCCTTGCCCAAAAGGAGGCGCGCCCATGCCGGATTTTCGCCAACGACTGATCCTGTTCAAACCCATGCGCCCGGGCGTGAGCGGCTATGCGCGATTGCAGAGCGAGCGGGGAGCGCTGCTGGCGCAGCTTAACGCGCGAGGGATGGAGGCAGAGAGCGTGCAGGCCTACTGGTACGGCGCGGGAGGCGAGGCGCGGCTCATGGGCGCTACGCGCGTGAACGCGCACGGGGAGGCGTCCCTTACGGCGGAGCTTCCCGGGGACGCGCTCGCGCCGGAGCGCCTGCAGGCCGTGCTGCTGCTCAGCGGTGGCGCGGAGCCCGTGCCGCTGATGATCGGCCTGTGCGTACAGCAGAGCGCGGGCAGCCTGCTGGACGCCAAAAACGCCGCGCTGGCCCTGTGCGAGCGGCTGGCGCGCATGCAGCAGGCCCGGAGCGTTCCCAAGGCGCCCGTCCAGCCGGTTTCGGGCCCCGTCGCAGAGCCGCGCCCGCCTGCCCCGCCCCCGCCGGTTCGCCCCGTGCCCCAGCCGCAGGTCATACCGGTAAAGCAGCCCCGAAAGCGGGAGAGGGAACTGCCGCGGGAGATCTTTTTGCCCGCCATCGACCCGCTGCCCTATGTAGACGCCGCCCGGCGAGCCATGGGGGAGGAACTGCCGGAGCGGAGCGGCCGGCAGGCGGAAGAGCCGGAGAGGAAGACGGCCGGAACGGATGCCTGCGTTTGCCCGCCGGAAACCGTCGCCGGGGAAAACGCGCGCGGAAAGCCGGAGGCTACCCCTGCGCATCAGGGGCCCTGTCAGCCTCCTCCTGCGCTCTGCCCTGCGCCACAGGAGGAGGCGGCCCATGCCGGCACGCCTGCCTGCGAGACCGGGGAGGACGCTCCGGAGGAACCGGATTTTCCGTTCGCACCCGCCCCCAAGGCGCCGCCGGCGGACCGTCTCCGTCCGCTCCTGTGGCCGCGTGGGTTTGAGGCCCTGCGCCCCTACTTCGAGCGGGGGATTCCCTGCCGCCTGTTCGACCTGCCGGGCTGGCGCTTTGTGAACGCGGCGCAGGCGGGCGGGCCTGACGGCCTGTGGGTGGGCATACAGCAGGTCGATGGGCGCGTGCGGCGCGTGGCGTACGCGCACCGCTCCGAAACGCCGCCGCCGGGCGGCCGTCCCTACCGCCCGGCCAGGGGCACGGACGGCCATACCTATCAGGTGCTGTGGCAGCGGGTATGAGCGAACCCCGCGACGCAAAAGCAAAGCCGCCGTCCCGGCATGGGGGCGGCGGCTTCGCTTTTGCATGGGCTAGGGGTTCTGCGCGTTGTAGAACAGTTCAAAGTACATCTTCATATAGCGGATCCGGCCATAAATCCCCTGAAAAGCCAGATGATCCTGCTTGAACACATAGGGCTGGCCATCCAGGGGCCGAACGGCGGTCACATCGCTATCTGTCACCCGAATATATTCTTGGCGTTCTAACATATCCTGCTGAAACCGGGACGCCTCGCCCGTTATCAGAGATTTGGAGGCGCTGATAGAGGATGTATTCATAATGGTGAAGGCAAACCCTCCGAAAGCGGTCAAGGCGATACACACCGCCAGGTAGACCATGCTGAAACGGGTGCCCAGCAGCTGCGTGGCTGCCATGAGATGCTTCGCCTGTGAATCATTTCGTTCTTCCAACCGCCGGATCAACCATCCCTCGGCATAGAGTGTGCTTCCAATGGTGAGGACAAGGAAGTAGACATACAGAATATTATAATAACGGCCAGCCAGGTAATCGGACTGCGTATAGACACCCGGCACGATAGCGGCAGCAAACAGGCCATAGAGCACAACGAACGTCATCAGTGGATGACGAAAACGGTATTCGCTCTGCTTTAACGGGGTCCACATGACAGGTAAAATCAGCATCAACGCTGCAAAAAGCTGCGGAGTAAGCAATTCGCCAAAAAGATCAAAAGAATCGAGCACAGAGGTAACCAGCGTATTGAGGACGGAGAGCCTCTCATCACTCATTTCAAAGCGCTGGTTATTTCCCGGAGCGGCAACACTTACGATCATGGCCGCTGTTAAGGCGGCAAAACCGGCCAAACAGTGAAAGCGGCTGCGATCCCGACATGCAAAGGCATGAATGGTCATAAGGAACACCAGCACGAAAGCGCCGAGCATCGCACCATAGTTGCCGCCGCCTACCAGAATGCCCAGCACCACCAGACATACGCCCCGCCATAGGGCGCGGGCAGTGGACTGAGGCTGACGGCTTCGGAAAATCAGTCCGAGCATGAAAAGCGTCATGATCCCTGTGATGGTATATACGCCGCCGGTATGCCAGTATATACCGTCGCTAATGGAGGGCATGAACTGGATGAGCAGAATGCATATTGCCGCATATACGATCCAGAAAACACTCCGATCAGCACCAGGCAGCGTGCGCAATATGCCTTTGAGCAGATAACCGGCAGACAGGCACAGGAGCGCCAGCATGGTCCAGTTGCTGAGAAAATACAACCGCTGATCAAAAATCATTGGCGAACAGGCCATATGCAGGGAAGAAGCAAAAGCTCCCTGCCAGTTGGAATAGGTATCTGCGACCTTGGCTGCAATGGCACGCGCGACCTCGCCAAGCGAACCGGTTTCGACCCAGGCGGTGGCGCCGGGAAGGGCATAGCCAAAATCGTCGTCCGCCGGATAATTGTACACAGCGATGACGATGAGCGGAATCAGCGAGACAAAAAAGACGGCGGCCATCACCCGCGCCAGCGTGCGCCGCGAAAGGCTCAGGGAACACAGCCGCGAAAATACCTTTGACATCGGAGGTCCTCCTTCCAACCTGCTTTCCTGATTATACCACAGATCGAAAAAAGGCGAAACCTCTCTTGACTTTTTCTGCCGGCCCCGCTATGCTTTGAGGGAACGAGCAAAGGGAGGAACTGCCTGTGCGATGCATTGGGAAGCGATGGCCGCAGCGCCTTGCGGCGGCGGCGACCGTGGCCGCCCTCCTTGCCTACGTGCTTTTCTGCACCAATGTGCATTACGATCTGGGGGATGACGTGCTGCTCGCCCGTTCCTTTGGGGGCATGGTGGGCGGCGTATTTGAGAGCTTCAACTATATCACGCATACGTTTCTGGGCTGGCTCATGCATGGCCTGTCTCTGCTGTGGCCGGGCGTAGCCTGGTTCAGCGCGGCGCAGGTGGCGGTGCTGTGGATCAGCGCGTATGCCGCCGTGCTCTCTGCCATGCGCGTGGCGCAGCGGCTCATGCTGCCCGCCTGGTGCGGCTGGCTGGCCGCAGTGGCGTACCTGCTGGGCCTGGCTGCCGAGGGACTGACCAGCGTAACCTATACCCTGACGGCGGCGGCCGCCGGCGGCGCGGCGGTGTGGCGGCTGGTGGCGGTGGACTGGCAGGCCGGACGCAAAGCCGCCGTCAGGGGTGCGCTGGGGTCCGGCGCGCTCCTTTATGCGGCGTATCTGCTGCGGGCGCAGGCGTTTCTGCCCTCGCTGTGCCTATGGGCGGGCGCGTTTGTGGCGCTGGGGCTGATGAAGAAGGCCCCCTGGCGCGCGCTGGGGGCCGGAGCTGCGGCGGTGGCCGTGCTCTTTGGCGTATCGGCCGGGGTGCGTGCGGTGCAGCTCTCCGCTCCGGAGCGGGCCTCTTACCTGGCCTGGCAGGCCGCGCGCACGCAGGTCGTCGACTATGGCGGCCTGGCTGCGGCGGAGGCGGAGGCGCTGGAGGCCGCCGGCTTGACCCCTGAAATGGCGGAGCTGGCGCTATCCGGCTGCCTGCTGGATGCAAGCGTGACCACGGAAGCGCTGGCGGCGCTTGAGCCCCCGGAGGAGGCGCATACCCCGCAGGAGGCGCTGGAAACCCTGCGTGTGCTCTTTAGGCGCAGCCGGGGCGCGTACTGGGCATGCGCGGCGCTGGCCGGGCTGTGCGCCCTGGCGGCGCTGCTGGCGCTGGCGGGTCCGCGCGGCTCCC
>UQEF01000074.1 GCA_900540045.1 uncultured Eubacteriales bacterium
AAGTAGGTACTTTCATACGGATCGAAAAAAACCAATAATCCGAACCCATCTCCTACCGGAAACAAGTTCGGATTATATTGGTTTGGTGAGCCCGGCGGGATTCGAACCCACGACCTTTTGATTCGTAGTCAAACACTCTATCCAGCTGAGCTACGAGCCCACATGCTTCGCTGAAAGAGCAGCATGCTCTCTCAAACCAGCCTAGTTATTATAGCAGAAGAAAAACGAAATTGCAATACATGCCGCCAATTTTTTTTCGCCTTATTTGAATGAGCGGCTAATAGGGAAGCAACTGTTGAAAGAACTCCACGATTTCCGAACGCATAAAAATTTTTATAGAAAAATGTTCGCCTTTTTTCTTTACAAAGCGCCAAAGCTGGTGTATCATAAGCAGGTCCCTTAGGTTTTTATGTCGATTACAGGAGGATGGAACGCAATGAAGAAGCTGGTAAGCATGCTGCTGGCGCTGTGCCTGGTTCTGGGTGTAACCGCTGCGAGCGCCGCGGTCCCCGCGGAAGAAATCAAGGTGGGCTACATCTGCATCGGTGACGAAAACGAAGGCTATTCCGCCAACCACATCAATGGCCTCAAGGCCGCGCAGGAAGCCCTGGGCATCAGCGACGACCAGGTGATGATCAAGTACAACATTCCCGAGACCGAAGCCGCTTACGAAGCCGCGGTTGACCTGGCCGAAAACGGCTGCGACATCATCTTCGCCACCAGCTTTGGCCAGGAGAGCTATGTGTTCCAGGCCGCTGCCGAATATCCCGACATTCAGTTCTGCCACGCGACCGGCACCGCCGCCAGCACCAGCGAGCTGACCAACGTCCACAACTACTTCACCGCCATCTATGAGGCCCGCTATGTCAGCGGCGTTGTGGCCGGCATGAAGCTCAATCAGATGATCGAGGACGGCACCATCACCGCCGAGACCGCCAAGATCGGCTATGTGGGCGCGTTCCCCTTCGCTGAGGTTATCTCCGGCTACACCAGCTTCTTCCTGGGCGCCCGCAGCGTGTGCCCCTCCGCGACCATGGAAGTGCGCTACACCAACAGCTGGTCCGACATGGCCCTGGAGAAGGAGACCGCCGAGGCCCTGATCGCCGATGGCTGCGTGCTCATTTCCCAGCATTCCGATACCGTGGGTCCCGCCACCGCCTGTGAGGCTGCCGGCGTGCCGATCGTGGGCTACAACATCTCCATGATCCCCACCGCTCCCACCCAGGCCCTGACCTCCGCTGCCTGCAACTGGGGCGCCTATGTGACCTACGCCATCCAGTGCGTGATCGACGGCACCGAGATTCCCAAGGACTGGTGCCATGGCTATTCCGACGGCGCAGTGCACATCACGGAGCTCAACGAGGCTGCCGTGGCCCCCGGTACCGCCGAGAAGGTGGCCGAGGTTGAGGCCGCGCTCAAGGACGGCACGCTGCATGTGTTTGACTGCTCCACCTTCACCGTGGGCGGCGAGGAACTGACCACCTACACCACCGCCTATGGCCTGGAAGGCACCGAGATGGTTTCCGACGGCTACTTCCACGAGTCTGAGGTGCGCAGCGCTCCCTACTTCGATATCATCATCGACGGCATCAACGCGGTCGTCGAGGAGTAAGCGACGCGTTTATGGCTCTGCCCTGCCGCCCGTCAGGGCGGCAGGGCGTTCTTTCATTTCTATACAACAGCCCGGAGGGAACAGCTTTGCAATCCAATGCAATGATCGAGATGCGCGGCATCACCAAGCATTTCGGCTCGGTGGTCGCCAATGAGAACGTGGATCTGACCGTGCGCCGCGGCGAAATCTTAAGTGTGCTGGGCGAGAACGGCAGCGGCAAGACGTCGCTGATGAACATGCTGGCCGGCATTTACTTTCCGGACGCGGGCCATATCTATGTGGAGGGCCGCGAGGTGGTCATCCGCTCGCCCAAAGACGCCTTCGCCCTGGGTATCGGCATGATTCACCAGCATTTTAAGCTGGTGGATGTGCTCACTGCGGCCGAAAACATCATTCTGGGCCTTCCGGGAAAGCTGCGGCTGGACATGCGGGAGGTGGAGCGCGAGATTCGCACTCTGACCGAAAAGTACGGATTTGAGATTGATCCGCATGAAAAGATCTATGAAATGAGCGTGTCGCAGAAGCAGACGGTGGAAATCGTCAAAATGCTCTACCGCGGCGCGAACATCCTGATTCTGGACGAGCCTACCGCCGTACTCACCCCCCAGGAGACGGACCGGCTGTTCCAGGTGCTGCGCAACATGCGCGATCAGGGGCATTCCATCATTATTATCACGCACAAGCTCAACGAAGTTCTGAGCCTGAGCGACCGTGTGGCCGTGCTTCGCAAGGGGCACAGCGTCGGTTCCATTCAGACCTCCGAGGCCACGGAGAAGAGCCTGACGGAAATGATGGTGGGCAGGCGCGTGGATCTGAACATCGAGCGCCCCGAGCCGGCGAATCCCCGCCTCAAGCTGAAGGTGCGCGATGTAACGGTCGTCAATGACGAGGGTCGCGAGGTGCTCTCCCATGCCGCCTTTGAGGCCTATACCGGCGAGATACTGGGCGTGGCCGGCATCGCGGGCAGCGGCCAGAAGGAGCTTTTGGAGGCTATCGCGGGATTGCAGCCGCTCAAGAGCGGCTCCATTGAATATACCAACCGGAAGGGCCATGTCAAGGAATTGACCCGCATGACCCCCGAGGAAATCCGCGAAATCGGCATCCGGCTGGCCTTTGTTCCCGAGGACCGCCTGGGCATGGGCCTGGTGGCTTCCATGGGCATGACGGGCAATATGATGCTGCGCAGCTACAAGCGCGGCCGCGGCTTCTTTTCCGAGCGCAAGCAGCCGCGCACGCTGGCCGAGCGCATCATGCGTGAGCTGGACGTGGTTACCCCCGGCGTGGAATGGCCCGTGGGCCGCATGAGCGGGGGCAACGTGCAAAAGGTGCTGGTCGGACGTGAGATCGCATCCTCGCCGCAGGTGCTGATGGTGGCCTATCCCGTGCGCGGGCTGGATATCAATTCGTCGCATACCATCTACCGGCTGCTCAATGAGCAGAAAAAGAACGGTTCTGCCGTTATCTGCGTGGGCGAGGACCTGGATGTGCTGCTGGCCCTGTGCGACCGCATCCTGGTGCTGGCCGACGGACATGTGAGCGGCACGGTGGACGCGCGCGACGCCACCAAGGAGCAGATCGGTCTGATGATGACCAATCATGACGCAAAGGAGGCGCAGGCATGACCGGTGCAAAGGAACCCCTGATGCATATTGTCAAGCGCGACGGCGTGTCGCTGGGCCGGGCCATGCTGGTGCGGCTGGTCGCGCTGGTATTTGCCCTGCTGGTGTGCGCGGCCATCATCTTTGGCCTGACCGGCATGAACCCGCTCAACGTCTATGCGGGAATCTGGGACGGCGCGGTGGGCACCAACCGCCGCATGTGGGTCACCTTCCGCGACGCGGCGATACTGCTGTGCGTGGGCTTTGCGGTGCTGCCCGCTTTCCGCATGCGGTTCTGGAATGTGGGCGCGGAGGGACAGGTGCTGGTGGGCGCCATGGCCTCTGCCGCCATTATGATCTATGGAAAGAACCTGCCCTCCTGGGCGATGTATGCACTCTGCCCCGTGGCGGGCGTGGCCGCCGGCCTGATCTGGGGCGTGATCCCCGCGTTTTTCAAGGCGCACTGGAACACCAATGAAACCCTGTTTACCCTGATGCTCAACTATATCGCCATGCAGCTGGTGTCCTTCGCCATCGTGTTTTGGGAAAACCCCCGCGGCTCCAATCATGTGGGCCTGATCAACAGCCAGGGCAAGGAGGGATGGCTGCCGTCCATCGGCACCAACAGCTACCTGCTGCCCATTCTGATCGTTCTGGCGCTGATGGTGGGGCTGTATGTGTACATGCAGTTTTCCAAGCAGGGCTATGAGATCGCCGTGGTGGGAGAGAGCGAAAATACAGCGCATTACGCGGGCATCAACGTTGGCCGCGTCATCATCCGCACCATGGCCATCTCCGGCGGTATCGGCGGATTGGCGGGGTACCTGCTGGCCACGGGCGTGGGGCATACGATCTCCACGGGCCTCGCAGGCGGCCGCGGATTTACGGCCATCGTAGTGGCATGGCTGGGCAAACTCAATCCCTTTGCGATGCTGCTGGTGGCGTTTTTCCTGGTGTTTATGGAAAAGGGCGCCATTCAGATTGCCACGCAGTTCAACCTCAATGAAAACGCCAGCGATATCCTCACCGGCGTGATTCTGTTCTTCATTCTGGGCTGCGAGTTCTTCATCAACTACCGCATCGAGCTGCGCCAGCATGCGCGCGAGGAGGTCAAGGCATGAACCTGATCGTTGTGTTTCTGCAAAAGGCCATCGCGCAGGGCATTGCCATCCTGTACGGCGCGAACGGCGAAATCGTGACCGAAAAAAGCGGCAACCTGAACCTGGGCGTGCCCGGCATGATGTATATGGGCGGCGTGGCCGGGCTGATGGGCGCGTTCCTCTATGAAAACAGCGTGGAAGCCCCCGTGCCCTTTGTGGGCATGCTGATCGCGCTGGTATGCGCGCTGGTGTGCTCCGGCCTGGGGGCGCTGATCTACAGCGTGCTCACCATCTCCCTTCGGGCCAACCAGAACGTGACCGGTCTTGCGCTGACCACCTTCGGCATGGGCTTTGGCAACTTCTTCGGCGGTTCGCTGTCCAGGCTGGCGGGCGGCGTGGGGCAGATTTCCACGCAGGCTACGGCCAGCGCTTTCCGGGCCAAGATTCCGGTGCTCAGCACGCTGCCCGTGGTGGGTGAGGTGCTGTTCAGCTACGGGTTTTTGACCTACTTTTCCATCGTGCTCACGGTGGTGCTGAGCTGGTTCCTCTACCGCACCCGCAAGGGCCTCAACCTGCGCGCCGTGGGTGAAAACGCCGCCACCGCCGATGCGGCGGGCGTGAACGTGACCGCCTACAAGTATCTGGCCACTTTGGCGGGCGGGATGCTCGCGGGCCTGGGCGGGCTGTATTTCGTGATGGAGTATACCGGCGGCACCTGGGTCAACAATGGGTTTGGCGACCGCGGGTGGCTGGCCATCGCGCTGGTGATCTTCGCCCGCTGGCGGCCGCTCAACGCCATCTGGGGCAGCATCCTATTCGGCGGGCTGTACATTCTCTATCTCTACATTCCCGGCCTGGACCGCAGCATGCAGGAAATCTTCAAGGCCCTGCCCTATGTGGTGACCATAGTGGTGCTGGTGATCACCAGCCTGCGCAAAAAGCGTGAGGACCAGCCCCCGATGAGTCTGGGCGTGGCCTATTTCCGTGAGGATCGCGGCTGAACAAAGGAGCTTGTCATATGACCATCATTGACACGCACGCGCACATTTACCCCGATGCCATCGCGCTCAAGGCGGCGAAGTCCACCGGGACCTTTTATGACATTCCCATGTGTCTGGACGGGACTTTGGGCCAGCTGATGGCCCATGGCGAGGCGGCGGGCATCTCCCGCTTTCTGGTGCACAGCGTGGCGGTTACACCCAGCCGCGTGCATTCCATCAACGACTACCTGATGCGCGTATCCGCCGAGCACCCGGACCGGCTGATCGGCTTTGGCACGCTGCATCCGGACTACGAGGATGTGCCCGGTGAGCTGGACCGCATCAAGGCGGGCGGGCTGCACGGCGTGAAGCTGCACCCGGATATTCAGACCTTCCTGCTGGACGACCGGCGCGCTGTGGCCATGTTCCGCGCCATGGCGGAGCGGGGCCTGCCCGCGCTGGTCCATACGGGCGATTACCGCTATGCCTATAGCCAGCCTGAGCGTATGGCGCATGTGCTGGACCAGGTGCCGGACCTGAAGGTGATCTGCGCGCATCTGGGCGGCTGGTCGGTGTGGAAGGAGGCGTGGCGGGTGCTGGCCGGGCGGCCCAATGTGTGGGTGGATACCTCCTCCAGCCTGTACGCCCTTGAGCCGGAGGAGGCCGCGCGCATCATCCGCCGCTACGGTACGGACCGCGCGTTCTTTGGTACCGACTACCCCATGTGGGACCCGGAGGAGGAGATGGCGCGCTTTCTGCGTCTGCCGCTGACGGACGGGGAGCGGGAGCAGATTTTCCATCTGAACTTCGAGGCGTTCCTGCGGGATCTGGGGTGAGACTCATCCATCCTGTTCGCGCAGGAATTCACGCATCATATAGCCGGTTGTCTTGAGGTAAAGCACATACCACCAGGTTTCGTTGGTTTCGTCCAGCACCTCCACCACCTCGCCGATGGGGACGCGCACGCGCACCACGGCGTCGCGGGAGGGCCTGACGCGCAGGTTTACCGTGGAGCCCCGCTCGGCCCATACCTCGGCCAGACGCAGGTCCGCATCGGGCGGGGGAGCGGGCTGCGGCGGTTCTTCGGCGTCGTAGTCCACGGCGTTGAGCTCGCCCGCGCAGTACCAGCGCGACAGATCGGTATCAATGCGTACGCTGGGCGGCGTGGCATTGATGATCTTCAGCGGCCGCACGCTCACCACCAGGCCGATGTGATAGTAGTCATAGGGCAGGTTGGGGTCATAGTACCGCCCGCCGGGCTTGTATTCCGCCTTCATGTGACTGATATCCTCGCGCGCCTTGAAAATGGCCATACCCACGCGCAGCTGGCTGGCGCTGGTCACACGCCGCACATCGTGGCAATAGACCCGGACGATGCGGTTGGAGCCGTGATAGATGCGCTCGCCAAACTGCTTGTAGGCGTAGACGAACGCGCCCGAGCAATCGATGCCCGCCGGTCCGTTGGCGCCGGGGGAGGCATAGGGCCAGCCCAGCATGGTATAGAATACTTCCACCAGCTTGTTGACTGGGATCATATCGTTCCTTCCTTTCGTGCGCGGCTGCGCACGCTACAGGATATGCCCCACGCTGTCACGGGGTGCAAAAAGGGGGAGCCGGACAAAGGCCCGGCTCCCCCTGCCATGCGTCAGGGAGCGTATGGACCGCTGAGAGGGTCACGCCTTCACGGTGCTGTCCACATAACGGCTGCTGGTGCGCACCACAAAATGACGCCGGCAGCCGCGCGGGCCGTCCGCCCCCTCGATGCGCAGGTCCTCCGGCAGGACGAAGCGTATCCGGGGCAGGGTAACGTCCCGCGGGCCGTCGCGATGAGCCGGTACGGTCATGGCGTGAAAGCCGCGCGCGTGTTCCCCGCCTGTTCCATCCACCTCGTGAAGCGTGACGCCTACCGCGACGCGCCTGCCGGGGCACACGTTCCTCAGCACCAGGTTCACATCCAGAACGCGGCCCGCGCCGTCCACGTTATGCTGGTTTTTGGCCACGGTGACCGCTTTGCTTTCCTCGCAGGGTTCAAAATAGACGTGCGTTTCGCTGGCATCCTGTCCGGCCTCGGCCCCCAGGCGCACGGCTGCGCCCTCGCCGATGATCGCGCGCGGCAGGCCTGGTTCGAAGTTAGCCATCATCGTTCCTCCTCCAAGGCATCGTTTCTGATGCCCGCATCATCAGTATACGGCGGCCCGGCGCGAAGGTGTGCGCCGGGCCGTGTTAAGAAAGCGGGCAAAACTGCAAGCCGGAGGGGGTGGCTTTTGGCCGTGCCATTCTATATACTGATATAAGCCTTGTACGAAGGGGGATATGCGCATGAATCTGGGAACCAATCTCTACAACGCACGAAAAAAGAGCGGCCTGTCCCAGGAGGAGGTGGCCGAAAAGCTGGGTGTGAGCCGGCAGACCATATCAAAATGGGAAACCGACGAAACCCTGCCCGACATCCGCCAGGCCAAGCGGCTGGCGGGGCTCTACCGCCTGACGCTGGACGACCTGATTGCCTTTGACGCGGAGGTGGAGGAAATCGAGCGCGCGATCGGCAGCATCAGCGAGGAAACGCAGAAAAAGGTGGATTGGACCAAGGTATGGGGGAAGCGCTACCCGGTCCTGACCACCTATCAGCAGCGTGTGAAAATCAGCGATTATGCCGGGCCTCTCCGCGAACTGCTGGACCGGCTGAAGCGGGAATATGGCTACGGCGACGTGGACGCCTGCCTGGTGCTCAAGGATATTCTGGCGCACGTGTGGAAGGACGGGGAACGGCGCGGACGGAAGTAAAGCGATGGGGGAAGCAGCACAGCCGCTTCCCCCAAAATCCTTGTGCTTTTCAGTCCAGAGCTTCCCAGGGCAAATCCAGGTCCGGACGGCCGAAGTGGCCGTAGGCGGCGGTCTGCCGGTAGATGGGGCGCCGCAGGTCCAGCATGCGGATGATGCCGTCGGGGCTAAGGTCGAAACGCTCCATCACCTCGTGGCTGAGCTGGTCGTCGGTGCGTACACCGGTGCCGAAGGTGTTCACCTGTACGCTGACGGGTTTGGCTACGCCGATGGCGTAGGCCAGCGCCACCTCGGCGCGCCGGGCCAGCCCCTCGGCCACCAGGTGCTTGGCGACGTACCGGGCGGCATAGCAGGCGGAGCGGTCTACCTTGGAGGGGTCCTTGCCGCTGAACGCGCCGCCGCCGTGCCGTGCGTAGCCGCCATAGGTATCCACGATGATCTTGCGGCCGGTCAGGCCCGTATCCGCCGCCGGACCGCCCAGCACGAAGCGGCCGGTGGGGTTGATATAGACCTTGGTGCGCGGGGTCCAAAGCCGGGCGGGCACCGCCTCGCGGATGACCGCGTCCAGAAGCGACTTTTCAAGCTGCGTCCGCTCCACGCTTTCGTCGTGCTGAGCGGAGAGTACCACCGTATCCACGGCTACGGGCGCGCCGTCCTCATAGACGACCGTGACCTGACACTTGCCGTCCGGACGCAGCCAGGGCAGCACGCCCTCCTTGCGCACCTGCGCCAGCCGGCGAGAGAGGCTGTGTGCCAGCGAAATGGGCAGGGGCATCCGCTCCGGCGTTTCGTCGCAGGCAAAGCCGAACATCATGCCCTGATCGCCTGCGCCGGTGCTGCTCTCGCCGGCCTCGCGGGTTTCCAGGGCGTGGTCTACGCCCATGGCGATATCCGGGCTTTGCGCGTGTACGGCGGTGAGCACCGCACAGCTGTCCGCGCTGAAGCCAAGGCTTGCATCCACATAGCCGATGTCGCGCAGAACCTGCCGCGCGATTTCGTCGATCGCCACATAGGCGGTGGTGGTGATTTCACCCATGACCTGCACAAGACCCGTGGTTGCGCAGGTTTCGCACGCCACGCGCGCCATGGGGTCGCGGGCCAGCAGCGCGTCAAGCACCGCGTCGCTGATCTGGTCGCATACCTTATCGGGATGCCCCTCGGTGACGGATTCGCTGGTAAAAAGGGTTCGCATGCCGGTATTCTCCTTCCTGATACGAGCGGACCGGAGGGAGCGGGGCAAAGGACGCGGCGGGCAGGCCGTAAAAAACGCGCCTGCGGGCATTGCAGGCGCGAAAGAGGCGTTTTTCTACCTTATCTGCCAGCGTATGCACGCTGCGGGATTTGCCACCATGCATCTCTGCCGGTTGGCGGGTGTCATCGGGCCCGTCCCTCGACCGCTCTTTATAAGGTATTTGGTTGTCAATGCTATTGTATGGGTTTTTGCGGTCCGCGTCAATCCCCGCAGCAAAAAAACTTTCGGCGGTTTACCACGGCGTGTCCGCCGACGGAAGAAGCGTCTCGCCAAGGCAATCCGTCCCGTCCGAGGCAGACAGCAGCGCGTCCACGTCGCCGCCCGCCTGCGTAACGCAGTCCGCCACGGCGGTCAGAATGGCGGTGCTGGTCACGGTCGCGCCGGTGACGGCATCCACCGCAAGGGTCTGGCCTTCCACAATCAGCTCCGGGATACTCTCGACGGCAGGCTCGCAGATCCCGGCGGTTTCAGAATGCTCGACGACCGTGACGGAGGCGATCTGCGTCTCGTCAAAGATCACCTCTACGGTCACGCCGCCGCCGAAGCCCCGGGCCGTCGCCGTATAGGTTCCCGGAAGATAAAAGGATTCGGCCAGAGCGGCAGCGGCTGCCGTGAGCGCTAAGACGCCCAACAGCACGGAAAAGAAACGTCTGAACATCACAAAGGTCCTCCTTGTCCGAAACGGGAATACATGGCAAGCCGGAGCAAACCAGCAAGCACTTTATCACGCCGGCCCTGTTTTGTCAATTCCTGCTGATTGAAGCACGAAAATCCTTTGCCTTCCCATGCGGCTTATTGACACCGCCTGACGTTTCCTCTATAATTGGGAAAGCCTGTGTGCCGCTTTGGCGGCCTTGCGATACAAGCGCCACCATCCGCATTTTGCAAGAAGGAGAGACCACCCATGAAGACCTATCATTCCTCCGAACTGCGCTCGATGTTCCTGAAGTTTTTCAAGGACCATGGCCATGCCGTGATTTCCAGCGCGTCGGTAATTCCGGAAAACGACCCCACGGTGCTGTTCACGACCGCGGGCATGCATCCGCTGGTGCCCTATCTGATGGGTGCGAAGCACCCCGCCGGCAACCGCCTGACGGACGTGCAGAAGTGCGTGCGCACCGGCGACATCGACGATGTGGGCGACTTCAGCCACCTCACCTTCTTTGAAATGCTGGGCAACTGGTCGCTGGGCGATTATTTCAAGGAGCAGATGATTCCCTGGAGCTGGGAATTCCTTACCAGCCCGGAATATCTGGGCCTGCCCAAGGACCGTCTGGCCTTCTCCGTGTTTGCGGGCGATGCGGACTGCCCCCGCGACGAGGAAAGCGCGCAGCTGTGGCGCAACTGCGGCGTGGCGGACGACCATATCTTCTTCCTGCCCAAGGAAAACAACTGGTGGGGCCCGGCGGGCATCACCGGCCCCTGCGGCCCGGATACCGAAATGTTCATCATCACCGACAAGGAGCCCTGCGGCCCGAACTGCTCGCCTGCCTGCTCCTGCGGCCGGTATCTGGAGATCTGGAACGACGTGTTCATGCAGTACAACAAAAAGGCTGACGGCACGTTTGAGCCGCTTGAGCAAAAGAACGTGGATACCGGCATGGGCCTGGAGCGCACCATCTGCGTGCTCAATGGCAAAAAGAGCGTGTATGAAACCGATCTGTTTGCCGATATTCTCAAAAAGATCAGCGAACTGAGCGGCAAGGAATACGGCAGCGATGAAATGACCACCCGCGCTTTCCGCATCATTGCGGACCATATGCGCACGGCTACCTTCATCATGGGCGACGACCGCGGCGTGAGCCCCTCCAACGTGGATCAGGGCTATGTGCTGCGCCGTCTCATCCGCCGCGCGGTGCGCTATGGCATGGGCATCGGCATGCCCGAAGGCTTCACCGGCGAGGTGGCGAAGGTCATCATCGAGCAGTACAAGGATGTGTATCCCGAACTCAAGCGCAACGAGGCCTTTGTCCTGGAGCAGCTCTCCCTGGAGGAAAGCCGCTTCGCCCGCACGCTCAAGCAGGGCAACCGCGAATTTGAAAAACTGGTGGAAAAGGTGCAGGATGGACAGATTGATGGCGTGAGCGCCTTCCACCTGTATGATACCTACGGCTTCCCCGTGGAGATGACGGAGGAGCTGGCGCGCGAACGCGGCCTGACGGTGGACATGGATGGTTTCCATGATTGTTTCCGTAGGCACCAGGCCACCAGCCAGGCGGGCGCGGAGCAGCGCTTCAAGGGCGGTCTGGCCGACCACAGCGAGCAGAGCGCACGCCTGCATACCGCCACCCACCTGTTGCACGCGGCGCTGCGCAAGGTGCTGGGCCCGGAGGTCGCCCAGAAGGGCTCCAACATCACCGCTGAGCGTCTGCGCTTTGACTTTTCCTTCGGCCGCAAGATGACCAAGGAGGAATTGGCCGAGGTGGAACGGCTGGTGAATGAAGCCATCGAGAGCCACACCCCCATCACCTGTGAGGAAATGACCGTGGCCCAGGCCAAGGAGCAGGGCGCTATCGGCCTGTTTGAGTCCAAGTATGGCGAGAAGGTAAAGGTCTACACCATGGGACCGTACAGCAAGGAAATCTGCGGCGGCCCCCATGCCCAGAACACTGGCGATCTGGTCAGCTTCAAGATCAAGAAGGAGGAAAGCTCCTCCGCAGGTGTGCGGCGCATCAAGGCCGTTATCGGGGCCGAGGCGGAGTGAGGGTTGTAAGCGAACAGCAGACAGGGGGGACCGGCCATGCGGCCGGTCCCCCTTGTTTATCGTACCTCGTCCCATATGATGATATGGGGAACATGGAGCCTGTCCGGGCGTTTGTCGTTGTAAAAAACATAGGGTTGCCCGGTTTTGTTGATGACGACAATGTCAACGCTTGACGTATTCGGCTTCCTTTTTTGATCAATTTAGATCCAATTCACATTGAATTCACTTCGATTCTTTGAGCTATTTTCGGGATCAAGGATTTCTCCTGTCAAAGCATTTACAATAATTTTCTGATAACAGGTTTTATCCGTGTAGTTTTCACCATCATCGCTGAGTTCTACGTCCTTCTCTTTTGCTGAAGAATAATAATCACATTCAGCCACCCAACAAGGAACCATATAGAATAGCTCATCGTCAGATGCATCATTCCATAAAACATAAGCTAGTTTAAGCGTATAGACATTTCGAATGCGCCCCTCATCAATGAAACTTTCAAGAGCGCTGATCGCGTCTTCAACGCCGCAAATCGCTGAATTTTCTGATAGCAGTTGTTCGACCTTCACCAATGAAAAACGAAAATGAAAAGATTCTTCATTTGCAATAATACCAATTAATGAGTTTTGCAAACGGTTTTTTCTCCTCTTATTGAGTTGTTAAAGGCGGTTGACACATGACATAATAATGGCATGTCGTAAAATACCTGCAAGGCTGTAAACTGATAACTTCCGTACTCGCGCAATGCCTCTCCGTACTCTTTGGTCTTCCGATCATAAACCTTCAATCTGTCTCGCATCATTATTTGATCGATGACAAGGTGTTGCGCAATTTCCTGGCCATAACAATATTCAATTTCGGATGTGAAAATATCCCAAGCCTCTCCCAAAGTAACAGGATTGTTTTCTGCGTAAGCAGTATTGATATCAGTCGAATTCAGATCAAGCATCCATGTCTTGCATCGACCGTCTTTTTGCCCTGGCAGCATTGTGAATGGATTATTGACACCCATCCCCAGGAAGGTTTCGCTATTGTTTGGGTTAAAGGAAGGGTCCCCCGCTATTGCGGCATACCGGGTTAATTGCTCATCCGTCAGAGAACTATCGCCGTCACGAGCCGTCAGAATTGCCGCTTCCATTTTTTCCGGAATAGCAATTTCTATATCGATTTCTATACTTCGGTTATGGGCATTGTAGGTTTGCTTCCAATGATGGGTTTGTGAAAATGTGTTCAGGGGCAGTGACTCTGCAAAACCGGATAAAGGGAAAATAGCGATTAGGACAAGGCTCAACCAACCGAGGAATTTTTTCATTGTGTGTGCTCCTTTCTAGACATGAATTTAAAGTGGTTCCCCATCTGGTTTATATAAACAGGGTTGCAACCCCTTTCGCATAAAGTTGTTGCAACCCTTGATTTCGGTTAGCCCCGATCGGAGAAGTTGCCGTTAAGCGTTATGTAAGCAATGCTGTCATACAAATAATGGCCTTTGCATAGGTTCGAGCCCCCTTTTTAGACGCAGCCAACATAGTTGACCATAGAAGAAATACCTGTAAGAATACCTGCAAGGCCAGGCGGAAAATCGGTGGCGACGCTATTTTACTTCGTCCCATGTGGTGATGTGGGGAACATGGAGCCTGTCCGGGCGTTTATCGTTGAGCAAATCATAGGGTTGACCAGTTTGAGCGTTGATGATGATATCGCTCGAAAAATATCCTCCTCGATCCTTCACCGCCTGATCGGTTTTCAGGTCAAAGGGCAGAGAAAGGTCCACCCTTGTCCTGCCTTTTGCGGCCCAGACAGGCAGAAGCACAAACTCCTCCCCCTTTTTCTCAGGATCAATAAAACACATGTAACCGAAGGAGACTTCATTCAGCGAATAAACATATCCGTCTGTCACCCATTGTTCCAGGACCTCCATGATGGGATCAAATGGCAGCAGCGGAATGTCATCTATATCGACTCCCACCTCTTTGGAAGTGTAGATATTCGTCCAGAATTCTCCCGGTCGTTTGATTCGCATGGCTACCATCGAGTTTGGAGCGATCGTCCGTCCTTCTACTTCGCTCTTTTCACTTTCTAATCGATGGTAAAAAGGAGAGTTGCTAATGAGATGCGGTATGCCATGATAGGTCGTATAAAAGCAAACGCCCTGAAAGCCGTTCCCATTTGAATCGCCATAAGAGCCCTGGTAATACGGAGTAAGTTCTTTTTCTTTCATAAAGGGCATCCATTTTTGAAATTCCGCCATGGCAATGGCCGGAGCTTCTTCCCAGGGAAGTTCCGGCGTAAACGTCATATGGTTTTCCAGCACGGGAAAAGCCAACTCATCCATTGGAAAATTTCTGGTAATTCCTTTCGCGTTCCAGTCATCCCTGACCACCTCCAGCGATCCATCCAATCCCTCGGCAGGCGGTTCCCACGTGATGCGTACCACAGGCACCGTATCCACCTCTGGCACCACGATGGGCACA
>UQEF01000075.1 GCA_900540045.1 uncultured Eubacteriales bacterium
GCTGATTCATCCGCAGAAGGCGGAGGGATCATCCTACCGCTACTATCAGGCGTGGGACATGGCGGTGCTCAGCGCCTGCCGGCAGTACCGCGCGCTGGGCTTTACGCTGGAGGAAAGCGCGGAGATGCTGGGCCAGCGCAACCCTACCGCCGTGCTGGACGAGCTGCGGGGCCGGGAAGCCGCCATTGAAAAGGAAATCGCCCGCCAGTGCCGGTTGCTGCGCACCGTGCGCGCCTGGCGCACAGAGGCGGAGGCGGCCTGCGCCCTGATGGGCCGCTTCGAGCTGGAGGCCAATACCGCCACGCGCTTTCTTCCTTACCAGTACGGCGACGAGCTGACCCGCGACGAGACGCACCTTTCCTGCGTGCGTGAATGGCTTGGCCACATTCCCTACGTATATGTAGGCATGCTGGTGCCGCTGGCCGCAGGCGCGTGTATGGACGCGCCTGTCACCGTGGGGCTGGGCATGGCCGAGGTGGGCGCGGACGTGCTCAAGCCCGCCAGCCATGAAAGCGTGGTAATGATTCCCTCCCGGCTGTGCCTGCATACGGCCTTTCATTTTGAAAGCGGCGCCTTTGACTGGGATGCGTGGGCGCGCAGCCTGTTTGCCCAGCTTGACCAGCGGGGATTGCAGGCGGACGGGGACGCGTTCTGCCGCTTCAATGTCATCTCCTGGACGGATCGGGGGATGAGCGCGGCTGTGGACTGCTTTGTGCCGGTGACTTAAAAATATTGATATTTTTTTATCATTTTCTCTTGACTCTCAAATAGATTGAAGGCGCACAATCGAGAGGCAGAATCGGTACACGAAAAGAAAGAAGGAGGAAAATACCATGAAGAAGATTCTGTCTGTCATTCTGTGCCTGGTGCTGGCGCTGGGCCTGGCCGCGCCCGCCGTGGCCGAGGGCTACACCGCCGGGACCTATACCGCCAGCGCTGACGGCAACAACGGCCCCGTGACCGTTGAGGTGGATTTTGACGACAGCGCCATCACCGCCGTGCGCGTGACGGAGCATGCGGAAACCGCGGGCATCTGCGAAACGCCCATCGAGCGCATTCCCGCCGCGATTGTGGAAAACCAGTCGCTGGCGGTGGACGCGGTCGCGGGTGCGACCAACACCTCCAACGCCATTCTGGCGGCTGTGGAGGATTGCGTGAAGCAGGCGGGCGGCGACCCCGAGGCCCTCAAGGGCGCGGTGGAGAGCGCTCCCGCCGAGGAGCTTGAGGACATGACCACCGACGTGGTGGTCGTGGGCGGCGGCATCGCGGGCCTTACCGCCGCGCTGACGGCCGCGCAGGCTGGCGCGGACGTCATCCTGGTGGAAAAGCAGGCGGTTGTGGGCGGCAGCGGCCTTCTGACCGCGGCGGGCTTCTACGGCGCGGAAACCAGCGTGGTGCCCGCCGAGGTGGAAACCATCGACGAGATGTACGACCACATTCTGGACATGATCGCCGAGGGCGGCTCGCTGGACAACGTGGACACCGACCGTATCCGCCACCTGTGCGAAAGCACGCCGGAACTGGTGGAGTGGCTGGAAGGCATGGGCTACGAATTCACCACCACCGACTTTGGCATCAAGGATGCCAAGCAGCACTACCACATCCTGGCCGACGGCTCCAACGGCCCCGGACAGGTGAAGATCCTTTCCGAGAACGTGGAAAAGGCCGGCGTCAACGTGATGACCGAAACCAAGTGCATCGCCCTCAAGCAGGAAGACGGCGCCATGACCGGCATCACGGTTTCCCAGGGCAACGGCACCTTTGACATCAACGCAAAGTCGGTCATTCTGGCCTGCGGCGGCTATGCCAACAACCCCGAAATGATGATGCGCCTGGCGCCCCAGTCGCTGTTCTCCTACAGCTGCGCCAATGCCGGCGCCACCGGCGAGGTGCTGCAGATGGCTGCCGATCTGGGCGCTGCCTGGTACAATGACCAGTTCATGCTCACCTGCGGCTTCACCTCTGATCCTGATTCCGCGCTGGGCATGGTGTGCTACCCGCCGTATGCCTCCATGCCGCTGGTGGACCAGACCGGCAACCGCTTCATGAACGAGTTCTCTCTCTGGACCCTCAACTCCGAGATGGTGCGCAACGTGGAAAACGCGCCCTTCTACGGCATCTTTGACAGCAGCTTCCTCAAGGGCACCGAGGCCGAGTTCAAGTACGATTCCATCGAGCAGGCCATCGCCGAGGGCAGCCCCTACGTGGTCAAGGCCGATACCCTCGAGGATCTGGCCGCCAAGATGGGCATCAAGGACGTGGATGCGTTCCTCAAGACCATCGAAACCTACAACTCCGTCAAGGGCACCGATGATCCCGACCCGGCTTTCGGCGTGCCCAACAACCAGCTGTCCTTCGTGGAGGAAGGCCCCTTCTACGGCGTGCTGATGGTATCGCTCAACGCGGGCACCATGGGCGGCATCCAGACCCAGATGACCGGCGAAGTGCTGGACGTGTACGGCGAAGTCATGCCCGGCCTCTACGCCTGCGGCGAGGCTTCCAACGGCGCCATCTATGACCGCGGCTACATCTCCGGCACCTCCGTGCTCAACTGCTACGTGGCCGGACGCGACGCCGGCAACAGCGCCGCCGCTTTCGCCCAGGAGTAACCGCTTCGCACAGCAGGCAAAAAAAGAGGACCGCCTGGACAAAAAAGGCTTGCATCCGGAGCGGATGCGTGTTACAATACTCCTTGTGACATAACGGGCGGTCCTCTGTCCGGGCAAGGCCGCGGGCACGAACGTCTACGAAGGAAGGAGGCCAATGAAATGAGTGAAATCATTCGTTCCATCGAAAAGGCTCAGCTCCGCACCGATCTGCCCACGTTCGGCATCGGTGACACCGTTCGCGTTTTCGTGAAGGTTGTGGAAGGCAGCCGCGAGCGTCTTCAGGCTTTTGAAGGCACCGTGATGGCGAAGCGCAACGGCGGTATCCGCGAGACGTTCACCGTGCGCCGCGTGTCCTACGGCATCGGCGTGGAGCGCACGTTCCCGCTGCATTCCCCCCGCGTGGACCATATCGAAGTGATCCGCCGCGGCAAGGTGCGCCGCGCCAAGCTGTACTACCTGCGTTCTCTGCAGGGCAAGGCGGCCAAGATCAAGGAAGCCAAGCGCGTGTAATCCAAACGGAAACACCAGGAGCGCCCAAAGTATGTTTGGGCGCTCTTTTGGTATCCTGAACAGGAGGAGGGATTCTCATGCCGGATGTAGACAGGGAGGAGGCCGTCAGATATATCATCGACGGACTGGACCCAAAGCCCTTTCGGGCCATCTGGGACCGCCTGCCGCAGATCATCGGCAGCATGATCGAATATGATCTGCATTTCATGCGCCTGACCGGGATGATCGCGCCCGACGGCGGGCCCGGGCCCAACGAATACGATGAGGACGAGGCCTTTGAATACGTCTATGACGCCTGGCTGGGTGACAATCCCGGCGAAGACGATGAGGATATGACCGTAGCGCTGCTGCTGGACTGCTTTATGGAACTGTGGCACGAATACCTGTGGGGCCGCACATAAAGAAAGGGAAGCGGAGACGCTGTGAAATGGATATGCCCCTCCTGGCACGTGCGGAGGCAAGAAGGGCGAAAGCCTGAGCTGCCGTGGAAAGAAGCCGCATGTCAGGCGTAGCCGGGTCGGCCGCGAACAGGCACGGCCAGGACTGCCAGCCTGTAACACTCTGCGCGCCGGGCAGGAATACGGCAGAGCGGCGGCGAAATTCCCTACGAAACCAACAGCAGAAGGAGCGCTTGGCGGATGAAATGCCCAAATTGCGGAAAATGGAATCAGGCCAGCCTGCCGCATTGTATCTACTGCGGGCAGGAATTGCCCAATGACGCCTACGGTCCACAGGGCGTGCCTGCCTGGCAGCTGGAACTGGAGGACAGGGACCGCAAGAACACCTATGTGCGCGTAGATGAAACGGGCGAGCAGGAAACCACCAACGACCCGCGCGATACCCTCGCCAGTGAGATGGCGGATCTGAAAAGCCGCAAAATCATGGGCGAGCAGAAGCAGCGCATGCTGCGCCGGGAGGCGGCCCGGCGCGGCATGGCGCCGTCCGGGCGTTCAGTGCGGACCACCAGCAATCGCGGCACCTTCTTTTCCGCCTATGACGACCCGGATACCGCCTTGCGTCCCGTGGCCCCGGAGCTGGTGGAGGAGGGCGAGGTGGCGCCTGACGCAAGGCGCGTAGTACCGGTCAAGTACCGCACCACCTATTCATCCTCCCAGCCGGAGGACGAGGTGTACGGCTACGGCAACACCCGCCGTATCGTCAACATCCAGCACCCGGACGAAAGCGAAACGGTCTATGACGGCTACCACGATACCAGCGCGTATCTTCCCTCCTTTGCCAATCAGGATGAATACGAAAACTCCATGCGCCTTAAAAACGCTGCCCTCAGCCGCAAGCCTCGCCGCCACAGCGGAAGGCGCATCCTGCGCTTTCTGGTGCTGCTGGGCATGCTGGGCGTGGCGGGATGGCTGGCTGTGGCCTTCGTCATCCCTATGCTCACGGCGGATCAGAATGTGGACGAGCGTACCGCTGTGGTCATTCCCACCATCCGCGACGATATGGCGGCGCATACTGTGACCATTCCCGGCGAGGATGGCCAGCGCATCACCATCCGCGAGCTGCGCACTTCCGCCATTGTGACCGGAGGTGTCGCCACCTTTGATATTCTGGATCACGTCTGGTACGACAACTATGAGGATTACCTGCAGGATACCATGACGGTGACCCTCACCCCCTATGTCATCACCGATTCGGGCAAGCAGCAGGCATTGGAACCCATTCATTACGAAATCGACATTCCGCTTTCGCCCATCGAGCTCAGCACGCCCGACAGCCCCTACCAGGTGGTCAGTACGGCTCTGTACAACATCGTCTTTTACGTGCGTGAGGGCAGCACCGTCACCATCAACGGCGAGGACTACAGCGACCTGGTCAATACCGAGGGCGGAAAGGTCAGCTACAATGCCACCGTGCAGCCCATCGGAGAAAACAATTTTGAGATTCGGGTGCGCAGCCAGTATTGCCGCGAAAATACCCTCACTGTGACCCTTTACCGCGAAAAGCAGGAAATTCCTCTGGACCTGGCCAGCGATATCGCCAGCACCAACGACGACGGCTTTATGACCGTGCGCGGCACCACGCTGCCCGGCGCTGTGGTCAAGGTGCTTTCCCCCTACAGCGATCTGGATATTACCAATACGGCCGTGGACGGGTCGTTCAGCTTTGTGGCCAAGTTTGATAAAATCGGCGTAAACACCATCATCATCACGGCGGATTATCCCGGCAAGGCCACCACGCGCGTGGAACATAACGTCACCTACGTGCCAAACGTCGATATCTACTCGCGCAAGGCGTGGAGCATGAAGGATATGTACACCAACTACATGGACAACCTCAGCACCCGCGTGGCCAATCAGCAGATCTACATCTGTCAGAAGGCCATCGTGACCTCCATTGAGACCACCAAGCCGCAGCGCGCCTTTGTGAACGTCGGTACGGAAGAGTCGCCCATGCTGGTGTACGTGGAAAACGGCTCCCGTACCACCTGGGAGGTAGGCAAGTGCTATGACCTCTATGGCGACGCCTACGGCATGTACGACAGCAAGCCGTGGCTGATTGTGCGCTATACTTACGAAAAGGAACCATGATCTCATAAGCGAAAGGGCCGCCCGGCGTTGCGCCGGGCTGCCCTCAGGCTGCTGACAAAGTGCGGGGTGCAGGGGGATCATCCCCCTGCCGGGGTTTGGGGCAGAGCCCCAAAGCCTTATGCCGCAGCATTTTTCGTGAGCGTTGCGAGCGTCCGAAGGCGCGAAGGGAAGCGTGTGCCCTGTGGGCACTTGCCACCGGAGGTGGCAAAGCGACCCGGAGCGGGGCAGCGAAACCATGAGCGCGACCGTCAGGGAAGCGCGAATGATTGAGCAACCGGGGATCCCCCTGCACCCCGCTCTTTCCCCCTGCACCCCACTCTTTCCCCCCTGCACCCCTACCTGACCACCCTTCTCCTCTCCCTGCGCAAAAGCTCCGTCACCCCCAGCGGCGGGTCCCCGAACGTCGCCTTGAGCGTCCTTCTCCCGCCTTCCCATGTCTCCTGCATCGCAATCAGCCGTGCGTCCATCCGCCAGCCATCCAGCACCACCGTCACCACATCCCCCACGTCATAGTCCCGTTCATACCGGCACAATCCCCCATCCACCACGTCCGCCGTCATCGTCCTTGACGGCCCCGTCAGCTTCCTGCGCGCCGCCAGCGCCAGCATCTCCGTGTCGTCGATCGACCCGCAGTCCTCGAACGCCTCATACCGCGTCAGCCCCGCGTTTTCGCTGCCGTAGCTCTGGATCAGCCGGTTTTCGTCCTCGCCCGCGCCGCCCGCGTATACCACCGTCACCGCGCTGCCCGCGTCCTCCGTCACGCTCCCGCCCTCGACGTTGCCCAACTCCCGCGACAGCGCGCACCGCCCCGTGCCCGTCGTGCGGTCCACCCCTGCCCACGCGCCAAACACGTACCGCTTCGCCCCGAAGTCCGGCCGGATGTCCCAGCCCACCTCCGTGGCCGCGCCGATGTCCTCAAACAGGTCGCTCAGCTTTTCAAACCGCGCCTGCCACGGCAGCTCCGGCCCGCGGTGCAGGTTCGTATCCAGCACAAGGCGCGGAATCGCCCGCGCCGCGTCCTCCGGAGCGGTCAGGTTGTTGGCCGCGAAGTGCAGGTAGGCGCTCTCCGCGTCGCCGGTGAACAGATCGTAGCCGAACTGGTTGTACGCCCCGCCGGTAATCAGCGGCGGCAGGCAGATGCGCCGCTTCGCCAGCCCCTTGAGGGGCGTGCCGTCCACGGTGAGGGTGTCGCCGCTGCGGCTCACCCGGTGGATGATCCACCCCTGCTCCGGCCGGTCGGGCCGGTAGATGACCCGGTCGCGCGCCAGAAGGCCGCCGGCGTCGCGCTGCACCGTGAGCTTGAAGCTGCCCACGCCCCGGAACTCGCGCCGGACCATGAACGACTTCGGCGCGGGCACCTCGCCAAGGAGCGTGAAGTCAAAGTCCATCACCATCAGCGACAGGTCCACCGCTCACACCCCCTCGAACGTGTCGTACCAGCGCACGCGGATGACGCTGCGGCTGCGGTCGCCCGTGGGCACGTATTCGATGTCGTTTTCGCCGGGGCGCAGGCCGAACGCCGCCACCGACGACAGGGGGTCGAGGTAGCCGAAGGCGTTTTCCCCGCTGCCGTCCTCCCGCGTGAGGGTGACGGCCAGCGCCGCCGGGTCGGTCTGGATGGTGAGGCGCTCGCCGTAGGGCAGGGGCGATGTCAGGCGCAGCGCGGCGCCGGTGGTGCGGTTGACCAGCGCGGGCGTCTCGCCGCTGCCCTCGACCGTGACCACGCACGGCGCGAACGCGGACCCCCCGTTGGTCACGCGCATCTGAAACACCTGCGACCCAAGCCTGACCGGAAGCCTGCCCGGCAGCCGAAAGCCCCCGCTGGTCTGGCGAAACACCGCCTCCCGCGGCTCGCTGCCGTAGAGAAACGGGCTTTCGCACTGAAACCGCACGTTCACGCCCGTGTGCACGTCCCCGGCGCGCGCCGTCCAGTCCAGCCCGCCCAGCGGGACCACCCACGTCCACCACGCGCCGTGGTCGTTTTCGTACACGAGGCGCGCGCGGCTCTCGCCGTCCGCCGCCAGATCGGGCGAGAGCACGCGGCACAGCGCCTCGCGGCTTTCGTAGAGCCCCTGCCGCGTCGCCCCCAGAATCTGGATCACCGCGGTGATCTCCCGCGCCTCGCGCCGCAGCGACAGAAGCCGCCCCCCGTCGCGCGCGCCGTCCTCGGTGAGCGTCAGCGCGTTGTCGCACGCCCCCACCCCCCGCACGCTGCGCAGCAGGTACGGCGCGCCCCGCCCGAACACGGCCCGCTCGCCCCGGAGGTTGATGTAGGTCAGTTGCTGCATGGTGTTTTGGTACTCCTTTCGTGTTGGTACGCACGTTCGGCCGCCGTGAGCGGCCGCCCGCGCTGTGCGCGGTATGGGCTGGGTCGCCGCTCGCTAATGTCAAAGGGTCCCTGCCCTTTGACCGCTCGCTGTGGCGTGGGCCGTCTTTGCGGCGAACGGAGGGCGGACGGCGCGAGCGTTGCGAGCGCCCTTGCGGCGCGCAGGGAAGCGTCAGCCCTGTGGGCTGTTGCGCGTAGCGCAAAGCGACCCGAAGCGCACCGAAGGGAAGCGTCAGCCCTGTGGGCTGTTGCGCGTAGCGCAAAGCGACCCGCAGGTGTGAGCAAATACAAGGGCTGTGCGCGGCCAGCGCACAGAACGCCGATATTTGCGAGGGCAGCGAAACCATGAGCGCACCGGAGGGAAGCGTCAGCCCAGTGGGCTGTTGCGCGCAGCGCAAAGCGACCCGCAGGTGTGAGCAAATACAAGGGCTGCGCGCGGCCAGCGCGCAGAACGCCGATATTTGCGAAAGGCAGGGAAGCGCGAATGATTGAGCAACCGGGAAGGCCCCTGCACCCCACTCTTTTCCCTGTGTCCTTACTTCAATTTCTCCCAATATTCCGGCAGGACCTGTTCAAACCTCAGCCCATACCTCAGCGGCTCGCCGCCCGCCAATGTCAGCCGGAGGGCCTGATGCGTCAGGTCCAGCGCGAGCGCGGCGGCGTCGGGCAGAGATTTGCCGCGCATCAGCGCGCCCAGCAGGAGCGAGGCCAGCACATCCCCCGTGCCGTGAAACAGGCCCTCATAGCGCTCGCGGTAGAGAAAGAGCGGCCCGTCCATGCCGCGCGCCAAGACCGCCGCGCCCGTCAGGCCCGGCCTTGCCGCCACGTCCGTGACCACCACGTTCTCCGGGCCGAGGTCCCGCAGGCCCCGGCACAGCCGCGCCACCGCCGCTTCCTCCGGCGTATCGCCGGGGTAGGGCTCGTCCAGCAGAAAGGCCGCTTCGGTCAGGTTGGGCGTGATGGTGCGCGCGCGGGCGCACAGGCGGCGCATCTGCGCGGGCAGGCCGCTGTCCAGCAGGGAGTACAGCCGCCCGTGATCGCCGAAGGCCGGGTCCACAAAGAGGTGGGTATCCCCGTCGCAGAGGAGGTCGATCATCTCCAGCACCATCTCCACCTGCGCCCCCGACGCCAGATACCCCGAATAGAACGCGTCAAAATGCAGGCCCAGCGTTTCGATATGCCGCGCGATGGGCAGAAGCTGGCCGCTCAGGTCCAGATGGGTATAGCCCGTAAATTCGCCCGTGTGGGTGCTCAGCAGCGCCGTGGGCACCACGGCGGTATTCACCCCCGCGGCGCTCAGCACCGGGAGCGCCACCGTGAGCGAGCAGCGGCCCACGCACGAGATATCCTGCACGACGATGGCGCGCGGCTGCGCGGCTTCGGTGGATTGGGTCATGGAGCACCTCCTGACGGCGGCGGGGCCGCCGGGCAACATCGTAGTACCATCATACACCAAAACGCAAAAAAAGCAAGTTGACACGGCGCGCCGCGTGCGGTATCGTAAGGGAGAAATACCAATTCAGGGAAGGGGACGCGGACCATGCAAAAGGCGCTGGTATCGGTCACGGGCGTGGACAAGCCCGGCATCATCGCGCGGGTGAGCACCGCGCTGTTTGAAATGAACATCAACGTGCTGGAGATCTCCCAGACGATTCTGGACGGCTATTTCACCATGCTGATGATCGTGGACATCACAAACGCCACCGCCGCCTTCAGCGAGGCCGCCGCCCGCATGGAAGAGGTGGGCCGCGAGCTGGGCGAGGCCATCAGCATCCAGCGCACCGACATCTTCGACGCCATGCACCGCATCTGACGGGGGGTGAGACGATGATCGAGGTCAGCGAGATCCTACAGACCATCCGCATGGTGAGCGAGCAGCATTTCGACATCCGCACCATCACGATGGGCATCAGCCTGTTGGACTGCAAGAAAAACACCGACCGCGAAACCGCGCAGGCCGTCTATGACAAGGTCACCCGCGTGGCGCGCGATCTGGTGCGCGTGGGCGGCGAGCTGGAAAGCGAGCTGGGCGTGCCGATTGTCAACAAGCGCATCAGCGTCACCCCCGTGGGCATGATCTGCGGGGACGATCCCGTGGCCATCGCCGTGGCGCTGGACGAGGCCGCCGGGACGGTCGGGGTCAACTTCATCGGCGGGTACGGCGCGCTCATGCACAAGGGCGCGACCCGCGCCGAGGAAACCCTGCTGGACTCCATGCCGGAGGCCTTCTCCAAAACCGCGCGCCTGTGCGGCAGCGTCAACGTCGGCTCCACGCGCAGCGGCATCAACATGGACGCCGTGCGCAAGATGGGCCACGTCATCAAGCGCACCGCGGAGCTGACCGCCGATACGGACGGCTTCGGCTGCGCCAAGATCGTCGTCTTTGCCAACGCCGTGGAGGACAACCCCTTCATGGCCGGGGCGTTCCACGGCGTGGGCGAGCCGGAGTGCGTGGTCAACGTGGGCGTGAGCGGGCCGGGCGTGGTGCAGCGCGCGCTCAAGGAGGTGCGCGGCGAGCCGTTTGACGTGGTGGCCGAGACGATCAAGCGCACGGCCTTCAAGATCACCCGCGTGGGCGAGCTAGTGGCGCAGGAGGCCGCCAAGCGGCTGGGCGTGCCGTTCGGCATCGTGGACCTGTCCCTCGCCCCCACCCCCGCGCGCGGCGACAGCGTGGCCTACATCTTGCAGGAGATGGGCCTGGAGATGACCGGCGCGCCCGGCACCACGGCGGCCCTTGCCATGCTCAACGACATGGTCAAAAAGGGCGGCGTGATGGCCTCCAGCCATGTGGGCGGGCTCAGCGGCGCGTTCATCCCCGTGAGCGAGGACATCGGCATGATCGAGGCCGCGCAGGCCCGGTGCCTCACCATCGAAAAGCTGGAGGCCATGACCTGCGTGTGCTCCGTGGGCCTTGACATGATCGCCATCCCCGGCGACACCTCAGCCAACGCCATCGCCGGCATCATCGCCGACGAGGCCGCCATCGGCATGGTCAACAACAAGACCACCGCCGTGCGCGTGATCCCCGCCCCCGGCAGGAAGGCCGGCGATACGGTCAACTTCGGCGGGCTGTTCGGCTTCGCGCCGGTGATGCCGGTGAACGGGGCCAAAAACGACGCCTTTATCGAGCGCGGCGGCCGGATTCCCGCGCCGCTGCACAGTTTGAAGAACTGAAGGAGGACGCCCGGCTTCCGATGGGAGGCCGGGCGCTTCGCTTTGGCGGGACTACGCGCGAGGGAGGACAGGAAGGGCACGGAACCATGCGCGGCGGATCGGCCCCTTTTCCCGCGATGGACTTGCCCGTAGCGCCATATCGCTGGTATAATGATATGGGAAAAGAAATTCATGGCAAAGAGGCATCTATGGAATATACGCTGTACTGTGATGAGTCCATATCGAAAGACCGGAAATTTGGCGACTTCTTTGGCGGGTGCATCGTTGACAACAGGGCTCTGCCGGAAATCGAGGCGGCGCTGAATCAATGCAAGGCAATAAATCATCTTGACGGAGAGATCAAATGGACAAAGCTCACAGCGCCCTATCTGGAGAAATACATCGACGTCATCCATCTGTTCTTTGATTATGTGAGAGCGGGAAAAATCCGTGTCCGCATCATGTTTCGAAGCATGGAGGATTCGTATGCGTTCCCGGCGCAGCAAAAGGGCGAAAAGTATTTCAAGCTCTACTATCAATTCATCAAGCATGGGTTTGGCTTTCTTCAGACAGCAGGCCTCGCGCCGTTTTATGTGAGAATCTATCTGGATCAGATGCCCAACAAACGCCTTGAACGCGAAAGGTTTAAACTGTTTCTCCATGAAATGACGGCAACCAGAGACTTTGTAGAAAAAAAATCGGCCGTACGAATCAGACGGGACCAGATCGCCGAGGTTTCCTCTCATGATCATGTGCTTATGCAATGCGCGGATATCATCCTCGGCGCGATGCAGTTCAGGCTGAATGAGCATCACCTCGACAAGCCCGACGGACAGAGATACAGGGGAAAAAAGACGGTCGCAAAAGAAAAAATGTACCGCGCAATCCACAGGGAAATCTGCACGATCCATGAGAATTTCAATATCGGGGTTTCGACCGGGGCGCGCAACTATGCGAGGCCGCACTGGGAAAGTCCTTATGAGCACTGGAAGTTTACGGCAAGCGGACATCCCGGAAACGAATAAAAAAGCATCCCGCTTCTTCTACATCAACCCCTCGCGTAGGAACGCAAGGCTTCGAAGGGAGCAGGATGCCCGATGATATGATATGCAATCATATCATCTCCAATTCGATTATATCAGATAACCGGTGGTTGTCAAGGTCAGAATCGGCTGCCCGCTTCTGCCACCCTTTTCCACCGCCCACTTTTGCGCTACAATGCCCCCATCCGCATCCAGAAGGGGGTTTTTTTCATGATTTATGGCTACATTCGCGTATCTTCCCGCGACCAGTGCGACGAGCGGCAGCGGGCCGCGCTGCTTGCGTGGGGCGTGCCGCCGGAGGCCCTCTACGCCGACCGGTGCTCCGGCAAGGACTTTCAGCGGCCCCAGTACCTGCGCCTGATGCGCCGCCTGCGCCGGGACGATCTGCTGGTGGTCAAGAGCATCGACCGGCTGGGGCGCGACTACGCCGAGGTGATGGAACAGTGGCGCGTGCTCACGCGGGAGCGGGGCGTCTCCATCGTGGTGCTGGACATGCCGCTGCTGGACACCCGCTGCCAGCGCGACCTCACCGGCACGCTGATTGCCGACATCGTGCTCAATCTCCTCAGCTACGTGGCCCAGACCGAGCGCGAGATGATCCGCCGCCGCCAGGCCGAGGGCATCGCCGCGGCGCGGGCGCGCGGCGTGCGCTTCGGCCGCTGTGAAAAGCCCCTGCCGGACGGCTTTGCGGAGGTGGCGGGGCTGTGGCGCGCGCGGCGCATCTCCTGCGAGGAGGCCCTGCGGCGGCTGGGCGTGAGCCGGAGCTATTTTTTCAAGAACGTGAAGCGGCTGTCCCTGTGAACGCAAAACGCCCGCCGGGCAGGGCGGGCGGGCGCGCGGGACCGCCGGGGGCCGGGTGCGCGGGACTGCCGGGGGTCAGAGGACGCCGTCGGTCAGAAAGAGGTAGATCCCATAGTACACGCCGGAGAGCAGGTGCCAGCCAAACAGCACGAGGCCGCCCACGCGCCGGGCGCTCACCCGTCCGTCGGCCTCGCGCGCGCCGCGTCCGGCGGCAAAGAACCGCGCCGCCGTCACCACCCACAGCATCAGCGCCGCGCCCATCATGCCCCAGCCGAAGTTGCCGTCCGCCGCGCGGCGGCCGTTCTCGCCCAGCAGCAGGTATTCGGCCACGCCGACCGCGTCCATCGCCAGGGTGAGATCAAACAGGGTATCGCGCGGGCCGTCCTTTCGGAAAAAGACCAGCACATACAGGGGGAACGCCTGCATCAGCAGCGTGCTGAGCAGGACGCGGCCCAGCTTTTCCAGGGAAATCTCCAGCACCATATCGCCCTGGGAGGGCACGATGATGCCGAAATAGTACATGTACTGCAAAATCATGAAGGCGATGGCCGGCACAACGCAGGCCAGCACCCTGAGGAAAAAGCGGCTGTTTTGCGGATGGCGGACCCATTGGACCAGGAAAAACAGGCACGCCGCCGGCAAAAACGCCTGCATGAACGTGGGCTTGGCCGTGAGGCTGAGCAAAAGCAGCGCGCCCAGCAGCGCCCCCTCGCGCCAGGGGATGTTGGCGCGGGGATCGGGCAGGGCGGCCTCGAAGCGGTCGTAGCAGCGCGCCGTGAACGGCACGCAGATCAGCATCCACACCATGGCGATCATCTGCGTGGGGCTGTGCCAGGTGTTGGGCGTGCCCACGCCAAGGTACACCGTGGGGTTATAGGGCGTAAGGAGGCTGGACACCGTGCCCACGCACAGCGCCAGTCCCGTCAGCGCCGCCGGGGACCGGTCCGGCAGGGCGCGCCCCATCAGCCGGCGGATGAGCCACACCTCCGCCGTCTTGCATGCGGCCGTCACCAGCGCCGCCGCGTGCGCAAGCGGCACGCCCAGGCGCAGCACCAGCGCCACCAGCACGTGCCACATCGGGTGCGCGCCGTGGTGCAGAAAGCTCGTCAAATCGGCAAAATTGCCCTCGGCGGCCCAGGTCGCGTGAATGCTGATATCGCTGGACGGGCGCAGCGTCAGCCGGTAAAAGAGCGCGAAGGACAGAAAAAACACCGCCGCCAGCGCCAGCGCCTCCAGCGCGGCCCCGCGGCGGGAACGGGGGTGGGTCATGCGATGCCTCCTTGGAAGGGGGATGGAGAGGGGGCGGGTGGCGTTGCGCGGGCCACCGCAGGGGGCACGGGGTGCCGCGTGGCGCAGGCCGTTGCCGTGTGGCATGAGCCGCGGGCCGCTGCCGTGTGGCGCGCGCGCCGCGTGATGCGG